>JAIXXZ010000016.1 GCA_027490465.1 Oxalobacteraceae bacterium | reverse complement strand
CGCATTATTTTTTGCCACTCACCCCCTCCGGGGCGATGAGGCGCACCAGGAGCATCCATGAAATTCCGCTTCCCCATCGTCATCATTGACGAAGACTTCCGCTCCGAAAATACCTCCGGACTCGGCATACGCGCGCTGGCCGATGCACTGGAAAAAGAAGGCATGGAAGTGCTGGGTGTCACCAGCTACGGCGATCTGTCGCAGTTCGCGCAACAGCAGTCGCGCGCCTCGGCGTTCATCTTGTCTATTGATGATGAGGAGTTCGGTGGCGGTAGTCCCGAAGAAACCGAGTATGCGCTGAAATCGCTGCGGGCCTTTGTCGAAGAAATTCGCTACAAGAACGCCGACATACCCCTGTATCTCTATGGCGAAACCCGCACCTCGCGCCACATTCCCAATGATGTGCTGCGCGAACTGCACGGCTTCATTCACATGTTTGAAGACACGCCGGAGTTCGTCGCACGTCACATCATTCGCGAAGCACGCTCTTATCTGGACAGCCTGGCACCGCCGTTTTTCAGAGCCATGGTGCATTACGCGCAGGATGGTTCTTACTCCTGGCACTGCCCCGGCCATTCAGGCGGCGTGGCCTTCCTGAAATCGCCGATCGGGCAAATGTTCCACCAGTTTTTCGGCGAGAACATGCTGCGCGCCGATGTCTGCAATGCAGTCGAAGAATTAGGTCAGCTGCTTGACCATACCGGACCAGTCGCCGCCAGCGAGCGCAATGCCGCCCGGATTTTCAATGCTGACCACTGCTACTTTGTCACCAACGGTACCTCGACCTCGAACAAGATGGTGTGGCACTCTACCGTCGCGCCGGGTGATGTCGTGGTCGTCGATCGTAACTGTCATAAATCGGTACTGCACTCCATCATCATGTGCGGCGCGATACCGGTATTCCTGATGCCAACCCGAAATCATCTCGGCATCATCGGCCCCATTCCGGTCGAAGAATTCCGGATGGAGAACATCATGAAAAAGGTTGAAGCCAATCCCTTTGCTCGTGATGCCAAGAACAAGATACCGCGCATCCTCACCATTACTCAGTCCACCTATGATGGCGTGATCTACAACGTCGAAACCATCAAGGAGATGCTGGACGGCGAGATAGAGACGCTGCATTTCGATGAAGCCTGGCTACCGCATGCGAGCTTCCATGATTTTTACAAAGACATGCATGCGATTGGCAAGGACAGACCGCGTGCGAAGAAATCCATGATTTTCTCGACTCAGTCCACGCACAAACTACTGGCTGGCCTGTCGCAGGCATCGCAAATCCTTGTGCAGGAATCAGAGACCATCAAACTGGACCGGGATAGCTTCAATGAAGCCTACCTGATGCACATCTCCACCTCACCCCAGTACGCCATCATCGCCTCCTGCGACATCGCGGCTGCCATGATGGAGCCGCCGGGTGGTACCGCGCTGGTCGAAGAAAGCATTCTCGAAGCCCTCGACTTCCGTCGTGCGATGAAAAAAGTCGACGAAGAATGGGGCAAGGACTGGTGGTTCCAGGTCTGGGGACCGGAAGAGTTCTCCACCGACGGCATCGGCGACCGTGATGACTGGATGATCAACGGCAAGGATGACTGGCATGGCTTTGGCAAGATCGAGTCAGGCTTCAACATGCTGGATCCGATCAAGGCCACCATTGTTACGCCCGGATTGTCACTGGATGGCAAGTTCGGCGAGACCGGTATTCCTGCGTCCATCGTGACCAAATACCTTGCAGAACATGGCGTTATCGTTGAAAAGGCGGGTCTGTATTCCTTCTTCATCATGTTCACCATCGGCATTACCAAAGGCCGCTGGAACACCCTGCTGACCGCGCTGCAGCAGTTCAAGGATGACTACGACAAGAACCAACCCATGTGGCGCATCCTGCCCGAGTTCGCTGCGGCAAACCCTCGCTATGAACGTACCGGTCTGCGCGATCTCTGTCACCAGATTCACGACATGTACAAAGCCCACGACATCGCTCGCCTGACGACCGAAATGTATCTATCGGACATGCAGCCGGCAATGAAGCCTTCGGATGCATTTGCAAAAATGGCACACCGCGAGATTGATCGCGTACCCATCGAAGAGCTCGAAGGTCGCGTGACCGCCATTCTGCTCACGCCTTACCCGCCTGGTATCCCACTCTTGATCCCGGGTGAGCGCTTCAACAAAACGATCGTTGATTACCTGCGTTTTGCACGCGACTTCAATGAAAAATTCCCGGGCTTCGAGACTGATGTACACGGATTAGTGAAGGTTGAAGGCGAAAACAGCGCGGGATATTACGTGGATTGCGTGAGGCAGTCGGACACCTAGGTATCAGTCAACAGCGCACTGCTGATGAATTAGATAAATTTTGTATCTTCCAAGAATTGCAGTTCAATGATTACCTCGAGAAGCTACACCTCGGCCAATCGCTCTACTGTATCCGGATAACGCTCGACCAGTCTGATCAGCAATGCTGCCTGAGCATTGGGTTTTGCACGGCCTTGCTCCCAGTTCTCCAGCGTACGCGGATTGGTTCGCAGGTAATGTGCAAGCACTGGTCGAGAAAGTTGCAAGCGCTCACGAAGCGCGACCAATTCGGCCGCAGTGATTTCTGGTGCAGGCCTTGGCTCGACTGCGTGCGTGCGCAAGGTACGCTTTCCTTGGCGTTCATCACGAAGCGCATCAAATCCTTCGGTAATTTCATTAAACAAATTTCTCTTTTTCATCGTCTCGACTCCAATTCGCGTTTGAGCATGTCCTTGAGTATTTTCTTTTCCTTAGGGCTCAAATCATCCATCTCATCCTTGTCATACAAGGTAAACAGCCAAAATTGCCGCTTACCGTCCCACCAATAGTAGATCACGCGGAGTCCGCCTCGTTTACTCTTGCCTCGACGCGGGTCGGCATGCCTGAGCTTTCTCAACCCCCCTGTTCCCTCGATGACATCCCCAGCTTCAGGATTCGCCATCAACGAGGTTTGCAGCGCTAAGAAACTCTCATCATCCAGATAGCCGGAACGATGCCTCCAGAACGCAGGCAGCTCAATGAAGATTGCTTTCATGCGTTAAATATACGCAATCTGCGTATATTTAACAAGTAGTGTCTTAAGGCCCAAAGGGTCTGTTTGGCGAAAATCAGATGAAGCGCCAATGCAGCGCCCGAATGGGTCTTTCAAAATAGCGCAATGCAGTATTGATTGCGCGTCCATCGAGGTTCTCGAAGACGAAAATGGCGCACGATAGTAGGAGGATTGCATCAAGCGGTCGGACGCGTCGCAATAGTACAAAAGCGAAAAAAAACCGGAGCCCGACTTTTATCGGACTCCGGTTCTATTCGGATCAACCATCAAGCCTTGGGCAAGGTGACGCCCCGTTGTCCCTGATATTTTCCGCCGCGGTCCTTATAAGAGGTCTCGCAGACCTCATCGCTCTCGAAAAACAAGACCTGCGCACAACCCTCACCTGCATAAATCTTCGCGGGTAGCGGCGTGGTGTTGGAAAACTCCAGCGTCACATAGCCTTCCCATTCCGGTTCGAAGGGCGTCACGTTCACGATGATGCCGCAACGGGCATAGGTAGATTTGCCCAGGCAGATCGTCAGCACACTGCGTGGAATGCGGAAGTACTCGATCGTGCGGGCCAGCGCGAACGAGTTTGGCGGGATGATGCAGACGTCACTTTTCAGATCAACGAAGGAATTCTCGTCGAAATTTTTAGGATCGACGATGGTGCTGTTGATATTGGTGAAAATCTTGAATTCGTCGGCACAGCGGATATCGTAACCATACGAGGACGTACCGTAGGACACGATTTTCTGGCCGTTGGCTTCGCGCACCTGGCCCGGCTCGAAGGGTTCGATCATGCCGTGGGATTCCGCCATGCGGCGTATCCATTTGTCGGATTTTATGGTCATGTTGGCAAAATAAAGGGGTCTGCAAAACAACCGGGATTTTACGCTAAGAAGCTTTAACCAAATGAACGGTGCGAAGCAGCGAGATCGCTGACCAGGCGGACTGCTGCAGAGCAGCCTTGGAGTACGGCAAGGCTGCTCAACAAGGCTGGCGGGATCTTTCTGGTGGTTCAAACAGGGAATACAGCCTCGAATAAGTCAGTGAAATCTCAGCGCTGCATCGATTCCCACACCTTCTGCAAGCGCTTGACTGAGACCGGCATCGGCGTCTTCAATTCCTGCGCAAAAAGCGACACCCGCAATTCCTCCAGCATCCAGCGGAATTCCTGCATTTTCGGGTCACCCTGAGTGCCGCCCTTCATCGCCCGCTGCCAGGGCATGGCTGCCTGCTGCCATTCGGCCATCAGACGCGTGTCACGCGTCGGATCCGTCCTGAGTTTGTCCATCCTGACCTGCATGGCTTTCAGGTAGCGGAGGAAATGGGTCAGCTGGCTGTGTTCGGTTTCTGACACAAAGCGTTTAGTGATCAGCGCCTGTAATTGCGACTGCATATCCGCCTGTGCCACCGCATGCGATTTGAGGGCCTGGAGTTTCTTGGGCAGCGTATGGTATTCGCCAAGAATTTGCCCCACCAGACGCGCAATCTCATTCACCAGCAAATTCAATCTGGCCTTGCCCTCATCGCGTCGCTGGTTGAATTCTGCCGCATTGGTCGGCAGCGGCAATTGCAGGCAGGCGCGAGACAGACCGGCCTGAATGATCTGATCCCGCAACTCCTCCTGCGAGCCCAGCGCCATGAACTGCATGCCCATCTGCTGCAAGCCGGGGACGTTTTTTTCCAGATACTTCAGCTGCTCCTTGAGCTGCAGCGCAAACAAGCGGCGCAGGCCGGCCAAATGAATGACGGCAGCCTCGTTCGGATCATCAAACACTTCAAGATCACAATGCGTCGTCCGGTCTACCAGCGCCGGAAATCCGATCAGGGTTTGTTTGCCGCGCTGGATTTCCAGTAGTTCTGGCAAGGCGTCAAAGGACCAGGTACTGAGATTCTGAAAGCCTGCCGGGCCCGCAGTGCTGCGGTTTGCGGTAGCCACGGCAGTCGTGGCCGCAGCTGCACCGGTAGCCGAGTTTGCAACCTGGTCTGCGATCGCCTCAGCTGGCGCAGCCTGCTCGGCGATCTTCTGAAACTGCTCACGCGCTTGCGTACCAAATTCTGCCTGCAAGGCGGCGAGATTACGACCCATATCCAGCTGCCGGCCATGTTCATCAATGATCTTGAAATTCATGAAATGATGAGCGGGCAGCGTTTCAATTTTGAAGTCTGCAGTTTTGACCATTACCGTGGTCTGGGTACGCACATCAGCGATCACGGCATCCAGCAAACTACCCAGGCCGAATTTTTTAGCCTCATGAACGCGATCACAAAATCCGGCTGCATAGTCTGGCAAAGGTACGCAATGTCGACGCAGTTTTTGCGGCAAGGATTTGAGCAGCAAATGGACTTTTTCTTTCAGCATGCCGGGTACCAGCCATTCGCAGCGTGCAGCTGATATCTGATTGAGCGCATACAGCGGCACCGCGAGCGTCACACCGTCGCGCATTGAGCCGGGCTCGAAATGATACGTGAGCGCCATTTCAATGCCCGCATGGCGCATGAGCTTGGGAAATAAATCAGTCGTAACACCTGCGGCCTCATGGCGCATCAGGTCATCACGGCTGAGATAAAGCATTTTCGGATCAGCGCCACTGGCCTTGCGCAGCCATTGTTCAAAGCCCACTGCGTGATGGATGTCTTGCGGAATCAGCTTGTCATAAAAAGCAGCAATGAGCTCTTCATCAACCAGCACATCCAGCCGGCGCGACTTGTGCTCCAGATTTTCTATCTCGCGGATCAACTTTTGGTTATGTGCAAAAAATGGCGCACGGGTCTCGAAATCGCCATCAACCAGCGCGCTGCGTATGAAAATCTCGCGCGCCTCTTGAGGATTGATTTTTCCAAAATCGATCCGACGCTGGCTGTAAACCACCAAGCCATACAGGGTCGCGCGCTCATAGGCAGATACCTGCCCACTCTTTTTTTCCCAGCGCGGATCACCCCAGGATTTTTTAAGCAGATGCGCGCCAACTTTTTCCAGCCATTCCGGCTGTATCTGCGCCAGTGTGCGTGCGTACAGCCGGGACGTATCCACCAGCTCACCACCCATCACCCAGCGGCCTGCTTTTTTCAACAAGCTGGAACCCGGCCACAAATAAAAACGAATACCACGTGCGCCGAGATAATGCGGCTCGTCATCGGCCTTGTAACCAATATTGCCGAGCAAGCCAGTCAGCAAGGCGAGATGCAATTGTTCATAGGTCGCTGGCGTTTCATTGATACGCCAACCCTGCTCGCGCACAATGGTCAGCAGCTGCGAATGCACATCACGCCATTCACGCAGACGCAGCTGCGATAAAAACTGACTGCGACATTGTTCGTTCAGCTGGCGATTGGATTGTTTTTGGGCGATTGCCTCTTCAAACCAGGTCCAGATTTTCAGATAGCTGATGAACTCTGATTTTTCATCTGCAAACTTTTTATGGGCAGCGTCAGCGGCCGCTTGCACATCAATGGGCCGGTCGCGTGGATCCTGAACGGACAGTGCGGCAGCGATGATCAGCATCTCGCCCAGACACTGATGATCGCGTCCGGCGAGAATCATTCTGCCTACCCGCGGATCCATAGGCAGTCGCGCCAGCTGACGACCCAGCTCGGTGAGTTCCTGCGCCTCGTCGACCGCACCAAGCTCCTGCAACAACTGATAACCATCCGCAATCGCACGACCCAAGGGTGGCTCGATAAAGGGAAACTGCTCCACATTACCCAGCCTGAGCGATTTCATGCGCAAAATCACGGCCGCCAGCGAGGAACGCAAAATTTCCGGCTCGGTAAATTTGGGTCGCTGCAGATAATCCTGCTCGTCATACAGGCGAATGCACACGCCGGCTGCTACCCGGCCACAGCGCCCGGCGCGTTGATTGGCCGCCGACTGTGCAATAGGCTCAATCTGCAGCTGCTCAACCTTGTTGCGGTAGCTGTAGCGTTTCACGCGTGCCGTGCCCGCATCAATCACATAGCGAATACCGGGCACAGTGAGCGAGGTTTCCGCCACATTGGTCGCCAACACAATACGTCGCGCGTTACTCGTTTTGAATACGCGCTCCTGCTCCTGCGCCGACAAGCGTGCAAACAGGGGCAGGATCTCGACATGCGGTGGATGATGTTTGCGCAACGCTTCGGCAGCGTCACGTATCTCGCGCTCGCCGGGCAGGAAGATCAAGACGTCACCGGGACCGATCAAAGCCAGTTCATCAACGGCATCAACGATCGCATCCATCAGATCGCGCTGTTCACGACTGCGCGCTGCACCCGATGTGGATGGCGTGGCAGCTTTGGCTTGCGTACCCTGCTCTCCCGGCCGCTCTACAGGTCGATAACGCACTTCCACCGGATACAAGCGTCCCGAGACTTCAATCACCGGCGCCGGTGTTCCTGCATACTCGAAATGCTTTGCAAAACGATCGGCATCAATGGTGGCCGAGGTGATGATGAGCTTCAGATCAGGCCGGCGCGGCAGCAATTGCTTGAGATAACCCAGCAGGAAGTCAATGTTCAGACTGCGCTCGTGGGCCTCATCGATGATCAGCGTGTCGTACTGCCGGAGCAGCGGATCACCCTGCGTCTCGGCGAGCAGAATGCCGTCAGTCATCAGCTTGATCCATGCGCCCTCGGACAAGGTGTCATTGAAACGTACCTTGTAGCCGACATGCATGCCGGGTGGCGAGCCGAGTTCCTGAGCGATACGCTTGGCTGTTGAAGAAGCAGCGATGCGGCGAGGCTGGGTGTGGCCAATCATGCCAAGCTCACCGCGCCCCAGAGACAGACAGATCTTGGGCAGCTGCGTGGTCTTGCCCGAGCCTGTCTCACCACAGACGATAATGACCTGATGCCGCTGCAGAGCCGCCATGATGTCCTCGCGCCTGCCAGATACGGGCAGCTCGTCAGGAAAACTGATTGCCGGCAGCGGATGACGAACGGGAATCGGTTTCGGGCGGGAAGCGTGAGGCGCTGGAGCTACAGGCCGCGCAGGTCGTGCTTTTTTAGGGGAGTCGGGTGCGGACATGTCGGAGCGAATTATAATGCGCCCCATGGATAACCCTACCCAGTTCGTCGCGTGGCTGCGCTCGGTCGCGCCCTATATTCACGCATTCCGCGGAAAGACCTTTGTGGTCGCCTTCCCTGGCGAGCTGGTGCGGGCGGGCGCTCTGCCCGTGCTGGCACATGACCTGTCGCTATTGCATGCGCTGGGGATCAAGGTCGTCATCGTCTACGGTTCACGTCCGCAGGTGGAAGAACAACTGGCCTTGCGCAACGAACAGTCGCGCTTTCATAACGGCCTGCGCATTACGGATGCAGTCGCCCTGGAATGTGCAAAGGAAGCGGCTGGCGAACTGCGACTGGACATCGAAGCGGCATTCTCTCAGGGACTGCCGAACACACCGATGGCCAATGCAGCGATACGCGTCATTTCGGGCAATTTTGTTGTCGCCCGTCCGATGGGCATTATTGATGGTGTAGATCTGGAACACACCGGCCTCGCGCGCAAGATTGCTTACGAAACCATCCATCCCATTCTGGACAATGGCGGTCTGGTACTGCTCTCGCCGCTGGGCTTCTCGCCCACCGGTGAAGTATTCAATCTGGCCATGGAAGATGTCGCTGTGGCAGCTGCCATATCACTGCGTGCCGACAAACTGATCTTCATTACTGAAACACCGATGATGACGGATGGCGGCGGCACCGCGATTCATGAAGTATCGGTTCATCAGGCTAAGGCTGTGATGGAATCCGATTGCCTGCCTTCCGATGCTGCGTACTATTTCTCCAACGCGATCCGTGCCTGTCAGTCGGGTGTGCCGCGTTCTCACATCGTGCCGTTTTCTACCGATGGCTCTGTTTTGCTCGAAATCTTTACCCACGATGGTGTGGGTACGATGATTTCGGCCCAGAATCTGGAAAGCCTGCGCGAAGCCAGCATTGAAGATGTCGGCGGCATTCTGCGTCTGATCGAACCTCTGGAAGCGGATGGCACACTGGTCAAGCGTGGCCGCGAATTGATCGAACGCGAGGTTGACTACTTCTCGGTGATTGAGCACGACGGCGTGATTTTCGGTTGCGCAGCACTCTACCCCTTCCCTACCGAGAAAATGGCCGAGATGGCATGCCTGACGGTGAGTCCTGACTCCCAGGCTCAGGGAGACGGCGAGCGTCTACTCAAGCATCTGGAAAATCGTGCGCGCGCAGCAGGGTTTAAAAAATTATTTGTGCTCACGACCCGCGCCGCCCACTGGTTTCTCAAGCGCGGATTTACCAACGCCAGCCTGGATGACTTACCCAAGGACCGGCAAAACATGTACAACTGGCAGCGCAAATCGCTCGTGCTAATTAAAAATCTATGAACTGGAGATATCAATGACTCGGATGGTCCACTGCATCAAGCTCGGCAAAGAAGCCGAAGGGCTGGATTTCCCCCCCTATCCCGGCGAGCTGGGAAAGAAAATCTGGGAAGGCGTGTCCAAGGAAGCCTGGGGTGCCTGGCTCAAGCACCAGACCATGCTGGTCAATGAAAACCGGCTGAATCTGGCAGATGTTCGCGCACGCAAATATCTGGCGACTCAAATGGAAAAGCATTTCTTCGGCGAAGGTGCCGATGCGGCCCAAGGATATGTGCCACCCGCGGAATGAGTTTGATGTTGTACTGACTTACGAGGATCTCTCTCAAAAAGCCCGCATAGATGCGGGCATTTTTATTGGAGCGCCTTGGGAAATCTAAGCTGTTCTGCGTTCATCAGCATAGGTACCGATCCGGTGGTTGGTAAAACCAATCTATGAAAACTCCAACCGCCTGACACCCGTGCTTGTTCCGAGCAAACAAACAGAGGCGCCGCGGACCGCAAACAAGCCCACGCTGACCACGCCAGGTATGTCATTGATCGCACTCTCCATAACGGATGGCTCCGTAATCTGCATGCCTCTCGCATCGATGATGTGACAGGCATTGTCGGTGATGTAGGGTTTACCATCCTTCATCCGCAAAACGGGCATGGCGCCCATCGCCGAGAGGTATTTGCTCACCGACTGCGCGGCCATCGGTATGACCTCGACAGGGAGTGGAAACGCACCCAACACGTCAACCAGCTTGGAGCCATCAGCAATGCATACAAATCTGTCGGCGACCGAAGCAACGATTTTTTCGCGGGTCAGCGCGCCGCCACCACCTTTGATCATCGCACCCTGATGATTGATTTCATCCGCACCGTCTATGTACACGGGCATGGCGTCGATGTCATTCAGATCAAACACGGTGATGCCATGCGATCTCAGCCGCGTTGCGGTGGCCTCCGATGAGGCGACAGCGCCTTGAATGCGGTCGCGGATCTTTCCCAGTTCATCAATAAAAAAATTGGCCGTCGAACCGGTGCCCACGCCGATGATCCCGCCCTCCACCACGTAGTCGAGCGCAGCAATTGCTACCGCTTGTTTGAGTTCATCTTGCGTCATTAACATCGCTCCGGTGTTCGAAGGCGATATTTTATCGGATGCGCCGGTGCCACCGGCCAAATCCTCACGTCAATACGCTATCCGCGCCTCCTGAACTCAGGCGGGTGCTGCATTCGCCACCAGATATTGCGCGAGCGAAGCCTTGTCATGCAAATTGAGTTTGCGATACAAATGGGCGAGCTGATTGCGTACTGTGTGATGCGACACACCCAACTCTCGTGCAATCTGCTTGTGGCTCATGCCGGAAGCGAAGCGCCTTGCCACAACAAACTCTCGAGGCGTCAGTATTTCCATCGCATTCACTGGCCGGATCCGACACAGATGGCCACCCTGTTGCCTGACCAGCGTGATTTCGATTTGCGTGCCGCGATAAGTTTTACCGGACAACAGAACTTCCATCACTTCGGCTGGTATGACCTCGGGCTCCAGTTCGGGCCACTCGCGCTCCAGCAAACTGAAGAAACGCGGATCTGCAATCTCTATCGTGCCCTCGGCAGTAATCAGCCCCGAAGCCATACCACGGTCATTGCTGCTTTTACCGGTGTTTCGCTCAATGGCGCGCGCCTGATTAATCACGAGCGCGCGAGACAAATGCGTCCACAAACCGTGAAGGCAAGCAGCATCACTTTCGGCGAAACGCACATCGTGCTGGCGATACAAAACAATCCAGCGTGCAGGACTCACCTTTTTCGGGTCGTCGCCGTGAACGATGAGATGACAAAGCCCCAGTTCTTCGGCCATGGTTCGCACACCGTTCAATTCCCTTCCCTTGGCTTTGCCACGTTTGCCATGCCGACTCTTGCGGTACAGCTCGCGGATGCCGCCCCGCGATGGTCCCATGGGCGCGTTGCGAAATCCCCTGGCGACCGGATCATCGCGCGGCGATTCCTGCGCTTTCACTGCTTGGGGCCTGACCACCGCAGGCGCGGCGCCATCCGCCGTCAACAAGCTCGTGGCAACTGGTTTGCCGGCGTCCCCACCGGTACCAAAGATCGCGCCATCAAAGCGTATCCACGTCTGAAATAAACCAATCGCCTGGGACAGGAACTGATCGGGTGCAGCGTACTCCGCGAGGGCATACAAATCTCTGACCGTGCTTGAAAAGGCTTGCAAGAGAACCTCCTACATGTCCGTTGTTTTGGGGGTTTTTGTTCGGATAGCGCACAATATTACTAAAGAGACAATTTATTTTATTGAATTTACAACAAAAAAGCTGCGTTTTTCGAACAAAATGTTGTTAAACGAACATTTAAAAAGTTTTTCCGTGAAGGAACTGCGAGGCATTACGAGCCGTCAAGACGGCCCGATATCAAAAATTGTGAAATAGGCATGCTCGCCCCTGGCTACTTTGGCGGGAGCGGTGCAGGTATCATCTCGGAAGAACGCGCAATTGCGCCCTTTACGCCCAGCATTCGCCTTGCTCAACACACGCCCGACCCCGAAAGACCGTCACGTGAAGTCCACACTCACTCGCATGCCTTCAGAGAGCAGCTCACCCGCCTTGGCGGCGCTGACGCAGCATGCGACCGAGGCACGCTCGTGGGCCCTCGTGGATTTGTTCAAGCAAGATGCCCAACGAGCCCCGGCGTTTTCGATCGAAGCTGCCGGCCTGTTACTTGATTTTTCAAAAAATCATCTTCGGCAAGAAACCCTGAATCTGCTCACCGATTTTGCGAGGGAGCGCGGTGTTGAAACCTCGCGGGATGCCATGCTGGCTGGTGAACGCATCAACACCTCAGAACAGCGTGCCGCTCTGCATACGTGCTTGCGGCTACCAACGGAGACAAGCTTCGTGTTCGATGGTCACAACATCAGTGCCGACATTCAGGCAGTACTCTCGCGCATGTCTGCCTTCGCCGAAAAAATTCGCGATGGCAGCTGGAAGGGCTTCACGGGTGAACGCATCACGGATATCGTGAACATCGGGATTGGCGGTTCGGATCTGGGCCCAGCCATGACCTGCGCTGCGCTGCGCACCTATGCACATCCCGACCTGCGATTGCATTTTCTGTCGAATGTGGATGGGCATGCCGCGGATGCGCTGCTGTCGTCACTGAGCCCACAGACCACGCTGTTCATCGTGGCCTCCAAAACATTTACCACCATGGAAACCATGCGCAATGCTGAGGCGGCGCGTACATGGCTGCTGCAATACGTACAACCAGCTGATCTGACCAAGCACTTCGTCGCCGTCTCAACCAATACAGATGCTGTACGCGAGTTCGGCATTGATCCGGTCAACATGTTTCCCTTCTGGGACTGGGTCGGTGGCCGCTATTCCATCTGGTCGGCGATCGGCTTGCCGCTGCTGATCGCGATCGGTATCGATGCCTTCAGAGAGTTCCTTGCTGGTGCGCATCGCATGGATGAACATTTCCGCACAGCGCCGCTTCGTGACAACATGCCTGCCATACTGGCACTCACTGGTTTTTGGTACCGCCAGTTTTTTGCGACCACCACGCATCTGATCGCCCCCTACCATCAGGATCTGCATCTCTTTCCTGCGTATTTACAGCAACTGGAAATGGAAAGTAACGGCAAGCGGGTCACCCGCGACGGCCACGCTGTTGCTATGCCGACGGCACCAGTGACCTGGGGCAGCGTGGGTACCAATGGGCAGCATGCTTATTTTCAGTTGCTGCATCAGGGCACGGATCTGATTCCGGTGGACTTCATCATTGCACTCAAGCCTGCCCATCCCAACAAAGAGCAACACAAGGCGCTGCTGGCAAATGCATTGGCGCAGGCAGAAGCCCTCATGTGTGGAAGCGCCAGCGATCCTTCGTTGCCACCACATCGTGTTTTCCAAGGTAACCGCCCGAGCAGTATGCTGGTACTGCCAGCACTAGATCCGGCATCATTGGGCGCACTGATCGCACTCTATGAACACAAGACCTTTGTGCAAGGCATACTTTGGAATATCAACAGCTTTGATCAATGGGGTGTCGAGTTAGGCAAGACGCTTGCAAACCGAATTCTCGACGAGCTCAATGATGT
Organism: Oxalobacteraceae bacterium; assembly: GCA_027490465.1. GTDB lineage: Bacteria > Pseudomonadota > Gammaproteobacteria > Burkholderiales > Burkholderiaceae_D > Pernthalerella. Next base: position 4,544 of record JAIXXZ010000016.1, on the reverse strand, counting down.
CGAACCTGTCACAAGCCATGACAGTTCAACGGCAAACCTGATCAACCGAATCCAGCAAACGCTCAAGCCCTAAGCGACAGGCGAACGTCAAGCCAAATCCCGCCCTATTTATTGCATCAACCCACACTGACCACCATGAACCAGCTCGAGCAGTTAAAGCAATACACCACCGTCGTCGCTGACACCGGAGACTTTCAATCCATCGAGGCGTTCACGCCCCGCGATGCGACAACCAATCCCTCGCTGATCCTCAAGGCCGTACAAAAGCCGGCCTATCAGCCGCTGCTGGCCGAGATTCTCAGAGAGCACAAAGGAAAATCTACCGACGAGATCGTTGATCACCTGCTAGTCGCCTTTGGCATGAAGATTTTGGCGCTGATACCTGGGCGCGTATCCACCGAAACTGACGCCCGGCTGTCCTTTGATACAGAAAGCACGATCGTCAAAGGCCGCCACCTGATCGCGCTCTACGAGGCCGCTGGCGTCTCGCGCGAGCGCGTGTTGATCAAGATTGCATCAACCTGGGAGGGCATACGCGCGGCGCAAGTACTAGAGAAGGAAGGTATCCACTGCAACATGACGCTGTTGTTTTCACTGCCACAGGCAGTGGCTGCCGCTGACGCCGGCGCCCAACTGATTTCGCCGTTTGTGGGTCGTATTTATGATTGGTACAAAAAATCTACCGGCGAAAACTACACAGCAGACAATGACCCCGGTGTGCAGTCTGTGGCCAACATTTATGCGTATTACAAGAAGTTTGGCTACGACACCGAAATCATGGGCGCCAGTTTTCGTAATACCGGGCAGATCCTTGCGCTGGCCGGCTGTGATTTACTGACGATCAGTCCGGAATTGCTACAGCAACTGGCTGATAGCGATGGGCCAGTGGAACGTCAACTCTCCCCTGACAAAGCCGCCCAGTCGGATCTCAAGCGAATGAATTTTGATGAAAAAGATTTTCGCTTCGCACTGAATGAAGATGCGATGGCAACTGAAAAGCTGGCCGAGGGCATCCGTCTTTTTTGCGCGGATGCGGCCAAACTCGATCACCTGATTCAGAGTGCCGCGTAATCTGACCAGGCCAGGCATCACCGACACTTGCTCAGGCCGAAGCCGACAATTTGAATAATCTGTATTTACTCATCAGATAATCAATGGCGATCGAAGACTTTTGGTCGCCTTCACTTAGTGGTTTGACCTTTGAGTAAATCTCCCGCAAGTGTGCCGCATAAGACACGCATTCATCCAAAAAATATGTATCTCTCATAATCAACTTGTCCGTCTCCCCCCTCCTCGAGGCAGCTTCAAACGATCGAAGATATTCCTGAAAAATTTGTGGACCCCGGCTTTTCTGATCATCAGTCAGTTGTTGCATTGGAGAAATTTGACGCTGATCAATAATCTGACGGCGATACTGGACTAAACGCTCAGAAACCAGGTCATGATGATCTTTCAACAGTTTTATGTTCGAAGACAAATCAACCTTATGTCCAGTTTTGAGATTAACAACTGCATTCATCACTTTGATCGCATTGTCTGCTTTTTCAAGGTCTGTGTAGTCGAGAAACGAACCATCCGGACTACTCAACGGCAGACCAGACAAGCTTTTCTCTGGTATTGAGTAAAGCTGCCCCGGCCAAATCGTAGCGAAGACTTCAAGACCGGAATGGAAAATTCCAGCATCGAGGCCCATCAACCCGAGCAGTTGACGCCGCTGCCCTTCATCAGCACTCAGTAGACTTTCAACGGCCTGCCGATCGGGCGAAATCGGTGGCGGCTCAACCCTCGGCGCCGCAGCTCTTCGCGGCGGCGGCGCAGCCGGCTCCGGAGGCCAAGAAAATCCATCTTTTTTACCGGCTGCCTCAGTCGCCGTATCCGTATTGCGACTCCATTTGCTCAGATACTCTGCCGCCTGCTTTTGATCCGACGTTGTAGAGTCATTAAACTTGACCATCGCGGCGAATTCCAGCAGTTCTACATTCGCCAGATACTTTCCGTTTTTCTGAAGAATGAATCGCTGATCGTTGTCTCTTCGCTCAACAAATTTATCAACGAACTCTTTGAATTCCCACTCACCTGGACGCAACTGCTCTTTTGCTTTTGCTATCTGCTCAGCCTTAGCACGTTCTGCCTGCCTTCTTGAGGCCTCCTCAGCCTTCCCCTCCAGTGATATTTTTCGTTCTCTGAGATATTTTGCGGCATTCACCTCAAGCGCTGAGGGAGGTGTCGGGAAGGTTTTTTTAATTCGATTATCTTCGTCAATTATTTTTCTTGCAAATTCAAGCGATTCCGGCTGAAAGAAAGGTGAACCCAGCGAATCCAGCCCACCAAAATCTTTCTCTGCATACAATTGAACGAATTGTAAGAAAAGCCGTTCACCTTTTGATATTTGCGGCTCAATATCTTCGAGGATGGTTTTCTCTTCCTGAATCACCGGATGATCCGTGGCAAACGACGACGGAAACTCAAGCGCTTTTCTTTCAGGCTCAAAGGAAGGTTTGTTCTTTCCCAGCACAAATGCAGCTGCTGCGTAATTCAATCGATCGGCTTCTGTGGTGATCGATTTGTCTGGCAAATTTTCGTAAGTATTCCAATGAGTTTCAGCAATACATCGAACCTCTTCCGAAAATACACTATTCGAGTTAGGCCACTCATTTTTTTCCATAAAACTTTTTATGAAATTTTTCGATTTCTCAAAATCTTCTTTGGCTGCAGTAATTTTATTAGCTTGATTTTTTGCTTCTCTCTCAGCTTCCGTTTCAATTTCTTTTTCGCTCAGGAGATTAGTATTGATTATTGAATTTTCAGTCGTGGACTCCGCAGGTTTTGACCAGAGCGATCTGATGCTTTCAAATATCCACAGAATCGCCTGCTCAACTAAAGTCAGCCCAACGTGAGACCGTGCTGCGGCTACGGCATCTTCCCGGACAGAAGAATTCTGACGGGCCTCATCCCTGATTTGATTGACACCGCGCTTTACGTAGATAAAATTTACCGGGCCATCGTCCGTATCGCGCCGATTGACTCGATCGTAACCAAGCCAATCCATGAATTTTTGTACAACATCCATACATCCTCCGATGGAAAATTCTTCCATCAATGATGCATAAGACAATCCTGTCAGTGGCGCATCAATTTGCGTGGGTAAGTTACTAGTTCAGCGTAGGCAGCGTCGCCAAATCCGATGAGAGGCGCACGTACAACACCGCATCAGTAGAAGTTGACGCGATTTCCGTTATTAATCTGTCCGGTCAGCTTGGCTGACTTCAATAGATCAGCCGAAAGGCCACGGATTGAAGGTGAAATATCCTAGAAGAAACACGGCCAGTGCCAGCAAAAACTTCTTCCAGTCGTGTCTCATAGTCAGGATATCCAGTAAGGCGTCAGATCACGCCGTCGGCGCGAAATTGGGCAATTTGATCAGGCAGGTATCCCAGCGACTCAAGCACGGTCTGGTTATGTTCGCCCAGCTCAGGACCCAGCCAGCGCGTGCCGCCGGGCGTTTCAGACATTTTTGGCGTAACTGCTGGCATCTTGATCGGCGAGCCATCGCTGAACGCATGCTGCTCGAACATCTGGCGCGCGAGAAATTGGGGGTCTTGCAGCATGTCGCGCACTGAATAGATTTTCGACACCGGCACATCAGCGGCTTTCAGTACCTCGAGTGCAACCTCAATCGTCTGCTGTTCACACCAGGACTGGATCGCACCATCAATCTCCGCAACGCGTACGACGCGTCCGGCATTGTTTGCCAGCTCAGGATCGTCCGCTAAATCGGTGCGACCGATCGCGCGCATCAGTCGCTTGAAAATCGCATCGCCATTGCCAGCGACAACGATGTTTTCACCATCGGCCGTGGTGTAGGTGTTGGAAGGCACGATGCCGGGCAAAGCACCGCCGGTCCGTTCGCGAATGACACCGGCATGGTCATACTCCGGCACAAGCGATTCCATCATGTTGAATACCGCTTCATACAAGGCCACATCGATCATTTGACCCTGCCCCGCCGTGCAGTCCTCGCCGGTTTTTCCATTCCAGCGACCACCCGTCACATCCCGATGGCGCAATGCCATCAGCGCACCGATCGCACCATGCAAGGCCGCGATGGAGTCACCGATCGAGATACCAATGCGTACCGGCGGGCGATCCGCATGGCCGGATACATAACGTATGCCACCCATCGATTCACCAATGGCACCAAAACCCGGCGCATCACGCATGGGCCCGGTTTGTCCGTAGCCGGATAGCCGCACCATGATCAGCGCGGGATTTATCGCGCGCAGCTGTTCGTAACCGAGATTCCATTTTTCGAGCACGCCGGGACGGTAGTTCTCGATGATGATGTCAGCATCCAGTGCCAGCTGACGCGCGATCTCCTGCGCGCGCGGATCTTTCATGTTGAGAGTGATGCTTTTCTTATTGCGACTCTGCACGCTCCACCAGAGCGAATTGCCATCCTTGAGCACGCGCCACTGACGTATGGGATCGCCGCCATCCGGTGATTCGACCTTGATGACTTCAGCACCAAATTCAGCCAGCATGCG
>JAIXXZ010000088.1 GCA_027490465.1 Oxalobacteraceae bacterium | reverse complement strand
TTATGAAAATTTGGTTGCGTTGCAGCAAATCCCCGTAAAATCAGGTGTTTGTGGGCGTTAGCTAAGCCATCACCTTTCACATCAAAAAAAGTCAATCATCGATGAAATATTCCGATTTACGGGATTTTATTGCCAAATTAAAACAATCTGGCGAACTGACGGAAGTGGCCTTGCCCGTTTCCCCTCATTTAGAAATGACGGAGTTGTGTGACCGCACCCTGCGTGCGGGCGGCCCGGCTCTTTTATTTACCAAGCCGGTCGGACACACGATGCCGGTCCTCGGCAACCTGTTCGGTACCCCACGCCGGGTGGCGCTGGGCATGGGGGCTGATGATGTGAGCGAGTTGCGAAAAATAGGTCATTTGCTCGCCGCCCTGAAAGAGCCCGAGCCGCCCAAAGGTCTGCGCGATGTGCTGGGTCTGGGCTCGCTGATCAAGTCAGTCTGGGACATGGCGCCGCGCGAGCTCCGCTCGGCCCCGTGTCAGGACATCGTGTGGGAGGGTAGCGAGGTCGATCTTGCCCGCTTGCCTATTCAGCATTGCTGGCCCGGCGACATTGCGCCCTTGATCACCTGGGGGCTGGTCATTACCCGGGGCCCTAATAAGAAGCGGCAAAATCTGGGCATCTACCGCCAGCAAGTGATCGGGCCGAACAAGCTCATCATGCGCTGGCTCGCCCACCGAGGCGGCGCGCTGGATTTTCGCGAACATTGCCTGCAAAACCCGGGCAAACCTTACCCGATCGCGGTTGCGCTGGGCGCCGACCCGGCCACCATACTGGGGGCAGTCACGCCCGTGCCCGACAGTTTGTCCGAATACCAGTTTGCCGGACTCTTGCGGGGCAGCCGTACTGAACTGGTCAAGGCCATGGGCAGCGAGCTGCGCGTTCCAGCCTCGGCCGAGATTGTGCTCGAAGGGCATATTTATCCAGAAGATGCCAGCCAGATCGCGCCGCTGCCTGAAGGCGCGCCGCCACGGCCGCGCACAGGTTATGAGCATGCGCTCGAGGGTCCGTTTGGCGACCACACCGGTTATTACAATGAACAGGACTGGTTTCCGGTGTTCACCGTTGACCGCATCACGATGCGGCGCGATCCCATCTATCACTCGACCTATACCGGCAAGCCGCCCGATGAGCCGGCCATCCTGGGCGTCGCACTCAACGAAGTGTTTGTGCCGCTGCTGCAGAAACAATTTACCGAGATTACGGACTTCTATCTGCCACCTGAGGGCTGCAGCTACCGCATGGCGGTCGTGCAGATGAAAAAATCCTATCCCGGCCATGCCAAGCGCGTGATGTTTGGTGTCTGGAGTTTTCTGCGGCAGTTCATGTATACCAAATTCATTGTGGTGGTAGACGAAGATGTGAACATTCGCGATTGGAAAGAAGTGATCTGGGCCATCACGACCCGTGTTGATCCGATGCGAGATACGACCATGGTGGACAACACGCCGATTGATTACCTCGACTTTGCTTCGCCCGTGAGTGGGCTAGGTAGCAAGATGGGGATTGATGCCACCAACAAATGGCCCGGTGAAACGACGCGAGAATGGGGGCGAACCATCACGATGGATGCGCAAGTCAAAGCACGTGTGGATGCCCTGTGGGCGCAATTGGGCTTTTGATATCAGGCATTGCAAATCTTATTGAGAGAGCAGCGCAGTTTCTGCAGGATGAATACTGATAAAATCACGGTCGGCGGGCCCCTGCGCATTGTGGCTTGGTCAACCTGGTCAGGTCGGGAACGAAGCAGCCACAGCCATTCCCCGCAAGTGCCGCAGACAAGGCTCGCCTCGATTTCCTTGGTGTCATTCCGTTTGTCCCTTGCCTGTGTTCAGGCATTTCACTCCATCCTCTCCATCCGGGCTTCGTATGCAGCCTCTCGGGTAAAATGCCAGACTCATTGTTGATGGCGCCGGACATGTCTTATCAGGTTCTAGCACGTAAATACCGCCCGAAAAATTTCGACAGTCTGGTCGGGCAGGAGCATGTCGTGCGCGCGCTTACTCACGCGCTGGAGCAAAAGCGCCTGCATCATGCCTACCTGTTCACCGGCACCCGAGGTGTGGGCAAGACCACGCTCTCGCGTATCTTGGCCAAGTCGCTCAACTGTCAGGGCAGCGATGGTCAGGGTGACATTACCGCGCACCCTTGTGGCAGCTGTGAAGCCTGCGTTGCGATCGATGCCGGACGTTTCGTTGACTACATTGAAATGGATGCTGCGTCCAATCGCGGCGTTGACGAGATGGCCCAGTTGCTTGAGCAGGCTGTTTATGCGCCCTCCAATGCGCGCTTCAAGGTCTACATGATCGACGAGGTGCACATGCTCACCAGTCACGCGTTCAATTCCATGCTGAAGACGCTGGAAGAGCCGCCCGAACATGTCAAGTTCATTCTCGCCACCACCGATCCGCAAAAAATTCCGGTCACGGTGCTCTCGCGCTGCCTGCAATTCAATCTGAAACAAATGGCGCCAGCGGGCATTGTCAGTCATCTTGAAAGCATACTCGCTCAAGAGCACATCAGCTTTGAAGCACCTGCCTTGCGTTTGCTGGCGCAGGGTGCGCAGGGATCGATGCGCGATGCCTTGTCACTGACCGATCAGGCGATTGCCTATGCTGCCGGTCGGGTGACCATCGATGCGGTGCAAGGCATGCTGGGTACGCTGGATCACAGCTATCTTGTTGGTTTGCTGGATGCGCTGTCGGTACAGGATGGCGCAGCCTTGCTGGCTGTTGCCGATGACATGGCCACGCGCAGTCTGTCATTCAGCAATGCCTTGCAGGATCTCGGTACGCTGCTCAATCGTATTGCCATTGCGCAGACTGTGCCTGCGGCAGTGCCCGATGAATTGCCCGAGCGTGAAGATATATTGCGTCTGGCCTCATTGTTTACACCGGAAGATATTCAGCTTTGTTACCAGATCGTTGTGCATGGTCGGCATGAACTGGGTTTGGCACCGGATGAGTACGCCGGGTTTACGATGACGCTGTTGCGCATGCTGGCTTTTGCGCCTGTATCGTCGGCAGCAACGCCGAGCCCTGCGTCAGGTCTCGCTACACCGCAAGCGACACCTCAGGCAGCGCCACGCGTCGCTGCGCTTCATTCAAGCGCTACACAAACCGGAGCACCGGTTTCGACAACACGTGCCGCGCCGGTTGAGACGTCCGCCAAGAGCGCGAATCCGGACAAGAAACCCGTCAGTCCCGCCATGGCGGCGCTGGCGGCAGCACGTGGCGGCAAGGCAGCCGCAAAAGCGGTCGCGCCGCAGGATGATTTTTTGTCTGAACCCGCTGCCGAACTGCCCGTTCACGATAGTGCCAACGGCAATACGGCTCAAAAAAAAACTGAGCAGCCCGCTGAAATCGTAACTGAGTCAGCTAATAGCGTAGCGATGCCTGCCTCAGTCGGCGCGATTGACTGGCCGGCACTGGTCGGGCAATTGCCACTCAAAGGTGTAGCGCAACAGCTGGCCACACAAAGCGAATTGCTGAGTAGTGAAGAAGCGGGGCAGGTGCGCATGATGAAATTGCGCGTACCGGTTGAAACGTTGCTCTCGGCGGGCAGCGCCGATAAGTTGGCCGCTGCACTGAGCGATTATTTTGAAAAAACGGTGCGTCTGGAGACTGAAATCGGTAACGTCACGCGCACCGCGCATGCGGCGTCGGTGGCCGAGCAAGCGCGCCGGCAACAGCTGGCCGAGCAAACGCTCAATGATGATCCGTTTGTGCAAACCTTGATACGTGAATTCGGTGCCACTATCGTGCCGGGTTCGATCAAACCTGTTTAACTTTTTTGAATAGAGGAGTCCATCATGATGAAGGGCCAACTTGCCGGTCTGATGAAACAAGCTCAGGCCATGCAGGACAACATGAAAAAAATGCAGGATCAGCTGGCGACGATCGAAGTCGAAGGCCAGGCAGGCGCGGGCATGGTCAAGGTCATCATGACTTGCAAAAATGATGTCAAGCGCGTCACCATTGATCCCTCGCTGCTGGGTGAAGACAAGGACATGCTGGAAGATCTCGTCGCGGCCGCCTTCAACGACGCAGTGCGCAAAGCCGAAGCCACGTCAAACGAAAAAATGTCCGGCATGACAGCAGGATTGCCGCTGCCCCCCGGTTTCAAACTGCCATTCTGATCACGCGCACCGTTTGAAAAACCCATCCAGCCTGGATTTCCTGACCGAGGCGCTGCGGCGTTTGCCCGGTGTCGGGCCGAAATCCGCGCAGCGTATTGCGTTTCATTTGATGCAGCACGATCGAGAGGGTGCTGCGCTCATGTCCCGGGCCTTGTCGGAGGCGGTCGAGCGCGTCAAGCATTGCGCGCTCTGTAATACCTTCACTGAAAACGAGATCTGCGAAACCTGTCTCGATGCCGAGCGTGATGCGACCCAGCTATGCGTGGTTGAAACGCCGGGTGATCAGCTGATGATCGAGCAGACACTGACTTTCAAGGGTTTGTATTTTGTCTTGATGGGCAGATTGTCGCCACTCGACGGTATTGGCCCCAAAGATCTGCATCTCGATAAGCTGATTGAGCGTGCTACCGACGGCGTGGTCACTGAAGTCGTGTTGGCGACCAACTTCACCAATGAAGGTGAAGCGACAGCCCACTACATCAGTGAAACCCTCAAGGCGCGGGGCTTGAAAGTCAGTCGGCTCGCGCGTGGCGTGCCAGTGGGTGGCGAACTCGAGTATGTCGATGCCGGCACCATCGCGCGCGCAATGCTGGATCGCCGCACGACCTGAGCTGCATCGAGTACACACTGACGACGAAACAAACAAGCATGAAAAATAAACAGGCATCAAGAGCAAATAAGCATCAAAAATAAACAGGCATCGAGTAAGTATCAAACCTGCAGCGAATTCACTCATGGACCAACACGCCACACCAACCGGCCCGCTGGCCGGCATCAAAGTACTTGAATTGGGTACGCTGATCGCGGGCCCGTTCTGCTCGCGCATGCTGGCTGAATTTGGTGCTGAAGTCATCAAGGTCGAATCACCGGATGGCGGCGATCCCATACGTCAGTGGCGCGTGCTCAAGGATGGCAATTCGCTCTGGTGGAGCGTGCAGAG
>JAIXXZ010000053.1 GCA_027490465.1 Oxalobacteraceae bacterium | reverse complement strand
GGGAAACGAATGGCAAAGCGTAAAGTTACCAATATCAGCGAAGTAGCGCTGATTACCTGCGTGGTGCAAAAAGGCCTGGCAGACACCATCAACAACTCGCTGCTGGAAGTCGGCGTGCAGGGTTCGACCGTGCACATGGGTATCGGTACCGGCGTGCGTGAGCGCCTCGGCATTCTGGGCGTCGCAGTTGACGTGGAACGCGAAGTGATCAGCGTGATGGTCCCGCAAGACCAGACTGATCGTATCTTCGAGCGCATATTCCTCGCGGGTAGACTGGATACACCGGGCATGGGTTACATCTATGTAACGCCACTGCTGCAGGCGGCCACCTACATTCCGCCGAATCTGCTCAAAGACTAATCGCCTAAACGACGACAGGACAACATCATGAGTCAGAACGATAAACCGGATATTCCGTACATCGACTATACGCGTCAGATCACCTGCATTCTTTATGAAGGCGGTGCATCCAAGCTGATGGAGCTGCTGCATCACAAGGGCATCAACGAATGCTATTTCTATAGCGTTCGCGGTAACCCGATCGGTCGTGCTTCTCTGGCAGGCAATCTGCCCGAGATTCCCAAGACCGAGATACTGCATGCCACCGTATCAGCCGACCAGGCCGACTACATTTACAAAATGCTGTATGAAGAGGCCAACATGGACGAGCAAGGCCAGGGCGTGATCACTGTGAATCGCCTCACCCGCTCCAGTCCCATCGCGTTGCCGGAAGAGTCGCACGTGGGCGCCTGACGCGCCTTTCGCGAAACCTTATACAACAGCCACTCGAACCAGGAGAATTTCATGAGTGATGTAATTAAAAACATGATCGCAAAAAACAAGCGCGCGATTTTTGATATCGAGGCGATTGTTCAATTCAACGTAGGTCAGATCCAGGTCGCGCGAAGCACGATCGAGGAAAATATCACCGACGCCCAGCAGAGTTATCTGGTCAACGCCGGCGGTAACCGTGAACTCATCATGCGCACCACTGACGATGTGTTCCGTAATCGCCTGATGATGATCGATCAGCTGAACCCCACCAACACCGACCAGGAAGCCTTCCAGCTCTCCATGGCCAACCGTGTGAAGGTGGAGTATCTGGACCATCGCAGCAAGATCAATCGCAAGATGGCGACCATCGCCCTGAAAATGGCAGAAGCCATCAAGGCGCTGGGCGAAGTCAGCGAGACCTTCTACGAACTCAATGAAGAGATGGTCAACTACATCGATGAAATCGCGGATTCCAACGGCCAGTGGCTCGATGGTGAGCTCAAGCAGCAGATGGACAGCGCCTCGCACCACGGTAACGAGATGCGTGCCAACGAGATCGAAGAACTGGTTCGCAGCATCCGCAACAGCTCGGTCGAAACTCGCAAGATCATCGACGACACCTTCTCGACGGGTGAGACGCTGAAAGAGAAGCTCAATAATATGCAGGATGCCGGTAACGAGCTGCGTGATCAGGTGATCTCGCTGCGCGAAAAGGTCGATGCAAATCAGAAGCGCGTGTCCGACAAAATCGGCGGCTAAGCGCGTGCTGCCGTCCCTGTGACGGCACAAAGCAGCAGACAGGCTGGCCGGTTTTATCGGCCGGCCTGTGTTTTTAGGGGCTCTGCTCCTGCATGAAAAAAGTACAAGAGGAAAAAGCGCAATGAAACGCCGCATCATGGAGATCCTGGACGGGACCTCGCACGACAACGCCAGCCGAATTCTTGAATGGGTGATCACCATCGTGGTGCTGACCAATTGCGCCGCGGTCGTTCTGGACTCAGTGCACGAAATCCATGAAGCCTACAAAGACTTTTTCCATGAGTTCGAATTCTGGAGCGTGATGTTCTTCTCGGCAGAGTACGTGCTCAGAACCTGGTCCTATGGCGCACGCTACACGCCCGAGCAAGGCGGCGCCTGGAAAGGCCGCAAGGAATATGTATTCAGTTTCTTTGGCCTGATCGATTTCTTTGCAACGGCGCCCTTCTACATTCACTTCCTGTTCCCGTATCTGGATCTGCGCGTGCTGCGCGTGTTGCGCCTGCTGCGTATCCTGAAACTCTCGAAGTACAACACCGCATTGCAGGATCTGTTTCACGCAGTGGCGTCGGAGAAAAAAGCATTTACCTCCGCCCTCTTCCTGCTATTGATCGCAACGATTGTGTCGGCCTCGCTGATGTATTTTGCAGAAGGTCACAATCAGCCGGAGCATTTTGGCTCCATCCCCCACTGCATTTACTGGGCGGTGATTACCATCACCTCAGGCTATGGCAACGTGGAAGAGCTGACTCTGGCCGGCGATATCATCGCTTTGATCACGGGCTTTCTTGGGGTGTGTATGGCGGCGATCATGACGGGTATTGTGGCGTCCGCATTTTCCAATCAGCTCTCGCGCAAAAAGGCCGCCTTTGGTCAGCAGCTGCGTCAGGCACTGGCCGACGGTATCGTCACCGACGCTGAAAAAGACACGCTGGATCGCCTGCGGCGTCAATACCGTCTGACGGAGCAACAGGTTGAGGCGATGATGGAAGAAATTCGCAAAGAAGAAAAATAGCCAAGCTCGCTGAGCAGCACTGAAACGATGACGGGTTTCGCTTCGCGAAGCCCGTTTTTCTTCGGTCTGCACAAAAAGATATTCGCGCGCTGCAAGGTGCTCCGTCAGGCGTGAGCAAAAGCCACCACCCGGCGGTATGTCAATCGCACCTCAGGATGCTTTTGCCTCGGAAGCGTCTGGAGCGTCGCCACCCTCTGCTGTCCCTGTGTCGGGTGCCGTTGCTTTTTCAGCGAGTTTGCCCACGGTGAGACCCTGGACAAGGATGGATACCACCACAATGCAGTAGGTGAGCGAGAGTATGACATCGCGCTCGCTTCCCGACGGCAGGGAAAGCGCCAGCGCCACCGAGATACCGCCACGCAGACCACCCCAGGTGAGCACCAAGCCCGCGCCTCTGGGCAGCTTGAAATAGCCTGGCAGGTAGTGCACGGGCACCCAGACCGTCAGCGCGCGTGCAATCAGGGTCATGATGACCATCGCCAGACCTGCGGCAAACAAATTCCAGGAGAAGGCTATCAACATGACCTCCATGCCGATCAGTACAAACAAGACAGCATTGAGAATGTCATCGATCATTTCCCAGAACATGTCCACATAGAGCCTGGTGGTATCCGACATCGCCAGCTCGCGCCCGTGATTGCCGACCACCAGACCGGCGACCACCATGGCCAAAGGTCCCGAGACATGCAGTTTGCTCGCCAGCACATAGCCGCCCATCACGGCAGCGAGCGTGATCATGACCTCTACCTGATAGTTGTCGATACTGCGCAGCAGATGAAAGGTGATGTAACCGATCAGCAGACCATACAGCAGGCCGCCACCGGCTTCATGCATCAGCAAGCCCAGACCTTCGTGGAAGGTCGGCGCTTCACCAATCAGCAGCATGCTCATCAGGATGGAAAAAATCACCACACCCACACCATCATTGAAGAGCGACTCGCCCGAGATCACAAGCTCTAGATTTTTGGGAATGCCCGCTGACTTCAGAATACCCATCACCGCGATAGGATCCGTCGGTGAAATCAGCGCACCGAACAACAGGCAATAGAGCAGCGGCATGGAAATGCCGATGAAGGGCAGCACATACCAGGCCGCCAAACCGACGATAAATGTAGACAACAGCGTCGAGAAAAACGCCAGTATCAGTACCTGCCAGCGATAGGCGCGCAACTCGGAGAGATCGATGTGCAAGGCGCCCGCGAAAAGCAGGAAAGACAGCATCCCTTGCATCAGCACATTGGAAAAATCGATGGCGCGCAGCATATCCTCCATCTTGCGGTGCAAACCGAAATCTGCGCCTGCAAGATCGAGCAAGATAATCACCAGCGACAAGAGCAAGGCGGTCACCATCACACCGATGGTGATCGGCAGGCGGATGTAGCGGAAATTCAGGTAGGCCAGCAGTGCGGTCAGGACAAGACAGGTTGCGGTGATTTCTAACATGGACGTTGCGGTGTTGTTATTTTTTTAATGGGCCTTGCGGCGAACACCGCAAGCATAGCGCGTTCCCCGCCACTTGCCTTCAATTTATGAACCCACGGCCGCGATTGAGCGAGAGTGCATTCCTGGGGACACTCTGATCAGGTACCGCCGCAACTAGCTGCGCTGGCTCGTCATAAAACGCGGCTTCATTTTGCGTATGCAGAGAACCTATCTCGGTAGGCCGACAGCAAGGCGGCGTCACCGCAGACAGCACCGACGTACGGCGAACGCTGCCAACGACCCAAGCGGCCTGACGAAACAGGTTCTCAGCCGAAAAGCGTGATCTGAATGATGTAAGCCAGCGCGCCTGCAAAATAACCAGCAATCGCCAGGCCACTGATTTTTTTCACGTACCAGACAAAATCAATGCGCTCCAGCCCCATCGCAGCCACACCAGCGGCAGAACCAATAATCAGAATCGAGCCGCCCGTACCTGCACAGTAGGCGAGAAACTGCCACAAGAAACTGTTCGGCCCATATTGATCGAGGCTGTACATGCCAATCGCCGCCGCCACCAACGGCACGTTATCGACGATGGCGCTGACGATACCAATCAACAGCACGATCAGATCTTGTCTGCCGACGGTCGTATCAAGCCAGCCGGCCAGTGCCGGCAGGATGCCGGAGTGCTCCAATGTCGCCACAGCGAGCAGAATACCGATGAAAAAAACAATCGACGCCATGTCGATGCGATTGAGCGCACTGGTGAGATTCAAATGCTCGCGCTCTTCGTCAGTCTTGTTGCCGTGCAGGAGATCACCCACCAGCCACAGCACACCCAGACCCAGCAGCACGCCCATGAACGGCGGCAAATGCGTAATGGTCTTGAACGCAGGCACCGCAATCAGTACCCCCAAGCCCAGAAAGAACATGATGTTGCGCTCGCGTTCCGAGGTGCCCGTACCCTGGGCTTGGTTGGGATCCTGACGCGGCTCGACCACAGGCTTTCCACGCAGTGAGTAACTGATGATCGCAACAGGTACGAGCAGATTAACCAAGGCAGGAAAGAACAGCGCGCCGATAATGGACGAGGCGGTGATCTGACCGCCAATCCACAGCATGGTGGTGGTGACATCACCAATCGGCGACCAGGCCCCACCAGCGTTGGCGGCGATGACGATCATGCCCGCAAACAAAAGACGCTCATCGCGAGAGTCCAGTAGTTTTTTCACCAGCGACACCATCACGATGGCGGTAGTGAGGTTGTCAAGTACGGCACTGAGAAAGAAAGTCACAATACATACCAGCCACATCAGCGAACTGAGGCTGGTGGTACGGATGCGCGCGGTCACGACATCAAAACCGTCATGCGCATCGATGACTTCCACAATCGTCATCGCCCCCATCAGAAAGAACACAATCTGCGCCGTACCGATCAGTGTCTCGCCGAGATGCTCGCTCACATGGCCGGAATCGCCAGTCATGACCGCGTAGATGCTCCACAACAGACCTGCACCGAGCAAGGCCGAGGCCGATTTATTAATTTTGATCGGATGCTCGAAAGCGATCGCCGCATAAGCCACAACGAAAATGAGGATGAGCAGGGTGTTCATGAGATGGGATTTTCTTAATGGAAAAACAACGGTATTTTAATCGCCTTGGAACGATTCTGGTTGGTCTGCCGCAAGATACTTGCGGTGTACCACCTGGCTGACAGGGCTTGACAGCCCGGCAGCCGAAGCGGAGATTGAGGCCTCGGGCCACCGCCCTGACCGTCCGAATCTTTCACCCCCTTGATACCGGAGGCACGCCATGCAGACCATCAAAGCCTTTTTGCACAGCTCGCCACGAGCGCTCTGCTCGATACACCCCGACCAAACTGTCTGGGAGGCCCTGCAGGCCCTGGCGGCGAACAATATCGGCGCTCTGGTGGTGCTGGAGGGCACGAAGATGGTCGGTATTTTCTCGGAGCGGGATTACGCGCGACGCGTCGAGCTCAAAGGTCGTCTGACGCAAGAAACCCGGGTGCGCGATGTGATGACGGCGGAGTTCATCACCATCAGTCCTGACCAGAAAATGGATGAGTGCATGCAGATCATGACCGACAACCGCATCCGACATCTGCCCGTGATGAAAGACGCCCAGCTAATCGGCATGGTCTCCATCGGTGACGTACTGCTGGTGATGATCGCGGAGCAGAAGCAGCTTATTGAGCAGTTGCAGAGTTATATATCGGGATGACGGTGGGAATCTATCAGTGGTAAAGATTCTCCACCCGCCCCTCTGCATCCACCCGATAGCAGCGCAGATCCAGATTAAACACCTCGGGCTTCACGATCGATTTGCCCCTCAACATGCGCGCGCATTCCTGTATGCCCTCGGGTACTGAGGGGTGCGGGAAAATGAGTTCAGCAAGCTGATCGATGCCCGCATCAAGCGCGATCATCAAGGCAATCGCCTGACTGGTGCTCGAGGCATGATTACCCATGACGCGCATGCCGAGGATTTTCATTTCGTCGTCATCCGACACCAGAATCTTGAAGAAGCCCCCCGTCTTGCCCATCGCGATCGCGCGATTGATATAGCGATAATCCATCACCGCCATGCGATAGGGAATCTTGCGCTTCTTTGCCTGTGTCTCGTTCAAGCCGACCGCCGCGACTTCGGGATTCAGGAACATGATGGTGGAGATATTGTCGTAAATCAGGTCACGCGGTGGTTTACCGAAAATGCGCTCGACTGCGTAACGACCTTCCAGCTCGCCGACGTTGACCAGTGAGATATCGGCGGTGAAATCGCCGACCGCATAAATATTCGGCACCGTGGTTTGGGTTGCATTGTCGACGCAGTAGCCGCGATCATTGAGCTGCACACCAGCTGCCTCGAGTCCTAGATTGTCGGTGTTGGCCACCCGGCCTACCGAGATCAAGGCATTGTCGACGGTGTAGGTCTCGTGACGACCGTCTTTGTAGTTCAGCACATACTCGACCTTGCCATTGACGATTTTCATCGATTCCAGCGAGGAGCCACGGTGAATTACTACACCGTTTTTTTCGAGGTTACTGGCCAGCGCGGCCGAGATATCCTCATCTTCAAAAGGCAGTATGCGATCTTCTTTGTCAATCAGGAAGACCTTGGTGCGTCCATAGTTCGAGAAAATAGTCGCAAACTCACAGCCAATCACACCCGCGCCCAGGATCACAATACTCTTGGGGAATTCAGGCAGTGAGGCGATGCCATCGCTGGTCAAAATGGTTTTTTCATCGATCGGAATGTTCGGCAGATAACGTGGCCGGCTGCCAATGGCGAGTACGATGTTTTCTGCCCAGATGATCTCGGTGCTGCCATCGGCGAGCGTGATTTCGATCTCGTTGGTATTAAGCAGCTTGCCGTGCCCCTGAAACTCGGTCAGCAATTCTTTACGCTTGAAATAATTGATCTGCTCACGCAATTGGGTGTACTTGTCACCGACGGCGCGATGCATTTCATTGATCACGGCGGCGTAGCTGAGCTCACAATCATGCACGGTATAGCCGTAACCCGTGTGACGGGTATTTTTGTAGCTTTCCGACAGTTCCCACAGCGTTTTCGATGACAGCGCGCCATTGAAAATACCCGCACCACCCACTTTGTTTTTCTCGATCAGCGCGACCTTCTTGCCAAAGTCCAGACCTCGCATGGTGGCTGCAAATCCGGAAGGACCACCACCGATCACACACAAGTCGAATTTCTTCATGGGTTTCACTCTCGCTTCTAATGGCTTTTACTCGCACTTCAAGTCGCCCTACGGTCTCGACTACCCCTCGTCTGCTCTGGAACGATCCACCTGCTTCCATATCGCGCGATCGAGATCGGTAGCCTGACCTGGTTTGTCGAGGTGCTGGCGGATATAAGCGCCATCAGCCACCGCCGCAAGTTCGCGCAGCCGGGATACCAGCGTGTGGTACTGCGCGAGCGCGAATTCAGGATTTTTGGCGGCCAGCGCCAGTGACTCGAATTCACCACGAGTGGTTTCAATACTGTCGTCGCCCTTTTCTATTTCATCGATCAGCTGATGAATCTCCAACACCGTCAGATGATGATGCTTCGCATTATGGATAAAGGCTTCACGCGCTGCCTCATCAAAAACCCCGGCGCGAGCTTCTGCCAGCAAATCCTGCTTGAGCTTTTCGCGATTCATGCGTAGTTGATCGGTAAATCCCGACGCCATAATCGCCGCCGGGATCGCGAAGAGGCCAATGCCTACCAAGGCCAGCACGACCGTGATCAATCGTCCGCCGGGCGTGACAGGTGATATATCGCCATAGCCGACCGAGGCCAGCGTAATCACGGCCCAGTAAATCGACTGGGGAATGTTTTCGAATTTATCCGGTTGCGCATCGCGTTCCAGCAGATAACCAAACGCCGCCATCATGAACACCAGCAAGGCGATCATGAACAGCGCCGCCAGCAGCACCGGCGTCTCTTTGCGGATCACGGCAAACATGGTGTCGCTGGCAGAGGAATAGCGACCGAGTTTCAGCAGACGCACCATGCGGATGATTCGCAGGAAGCGCAGATCGAGTGTGCCGCCCAGCACCAGTTCCAGCATGAACGGCAGAATGGCGACCAGATCCAGCAGACCGGAGGGTGATTTAATGAACCGGAAGCGCTGCATGAGCGCACTGCTAGCGCGGTCTTCTTCGGGGTAAGCGTAAATGCGCAGTGTGTATTCGGTCGCGAAAACAATGAACGATGCAGCGTCCAACCACGCAAAATGCGCGCCGAAATGCACGCGTATGCTTTCGACAGATTCCAGCACAATCGAGAGCACAGACAGCACAATCCAGAAAATCAGAAAGACTTCGATGATCTCGTTGAGTCGGCCACCGTATTCACTGGGGAATAGCAGAGCGTGCACCCGCTGACGCACCGTGCGTCCCCGATTGAGTTCTCTGAACTCGCGCAGGCCTTCGCGTACCAGTTGCGTGATTTTGAGGATACGCAGCAGACGCAATACCCGCAGCAAGCGGGAGTCGAGCATGAAAAACAAGCCGAGGAAGAAAGGCAGTATCGCCAGCAGATCGATAATCCCCATGAAGCTGGTGACATACCGAAGCCGCGGCATCGATGCTTGGGCGAAATCAGGATCTTCAGGCGCCAGATAAAGGCGTAACAGATACTCGGCCGAAAATATGGCAACAGAAAAAAGATCAAACCAGTGAAATAGCTGGCGATACTCCGCTTCAATGGCAGGCGCTGACTCCAGCAACAAAGCCAGCAGGTTCAGCAGGATTAACAAGAAAATAAAACGATTGATCGCACCCCGCGCTCCGGTGTCGGAGGTCTCGTCCAGCAAGGCGCTGTACATTTTCCGGCGGAACGTGGTCGGTACTGGAGTAATGCTGATATCTGCCTGCATGGATTTTTGCGCCGGATAAGTTGTTATATTTTTAATGCGCCGAATGAAGCATTTCTGCGGTAAAGAAGTGTATCGCCTGTAAAAGCCTGTTGGCAATCCAGTCTCAGCGACATGATTAAATTATTAACTGCCAAATTCATAACTGCCAAATAAGCAATGCTATGGTCGACACTATTATTGAACTGAGGCCCTGAATATTTCCATAAATCACATCAGGCGGGCGATATAATGTGGCGGTCTGTTCAAATCAATAACAAGGTCGCACGCCAAGTGCCGCAAAACTATTAACCAATGAAACCCGTCTGATCCGGGCTTATTGTAGAGACATGAAATCCCTTCAAACGCGCATTTACGACCTGCTGGAAGGTTCAGTAGAAAACAAGGCAGCTCGCGCCTGCGAAATCTTCATCGCAAGCGTGGTGGTTTTGAATGTGGTTGCCATTATTCTGGAATCAGTGCACGAGCTGCACGAGGCCTATGCAACGTATTTTCATATTTTTGACGTAATCAGCGTGATGATCTTCACGCTGGAGTATGTTCTGCGTGTGTGGTCGTATGGCGTCAAATATTCAAAGCAGGACGGCGGCTCATGGCGCGGTCGCAAGGAATACATATTCAGCTTTTACGGATTTATCGATTTCTTCGGCACAGTGCCGTTCTACGCACAGCTGCTGTTCCCGGGGCTGGATCTGCGCTTCCTGCGCTTGTTCCGCCTGATGCGGATTTTCAAGCTGTCGCGTTACAACAGCGCGCTGTCCGACCTGATTGAAGCGGTAAAAGCAGAACGGGATTCATTTGCGTCGGCCATGTTCCTGCTGCTGATTTCCTGCCTGCTGTTTTCCTCGCTGATTTATATCGCCGAGGGTCATGTGCAGCCCGAGGTTTTCCCCTCGATACCGGCCACGATGAAGTGGTATTTGCTGACGATTATTTCCGGCTGGGGCAACGTGGACCCGATCACGATTTTTGGCGTGATTCTGGTGGTGCTCACGCAGGTGCTGGCGATTGCGCTTGCAGCGATTCTCACGGGTGTTGTCGCAACTGCCTATACCGCTCAGGTAGAGCGGCGTGAGGTGATGTACGAAACTGAAATTCGGGAAGCGCTGGCTGATGGCATCGTGACCGAAGAAGAAAACGCACGCCTGCAAATACTCAAGCGCCAGTTTGGTATGAGCGATGAGCAGGTCGAGGCAATCGCACGGCAAGTGCGTGAAGAAAAAGGTATCAAAGAGTCATAGCCGCTCTGATGAGGCTGCTTGCGACGTTCGCACAGTCTTGTGATTGGCAGGATGAGACAAATTCGAAATTGCAAACGAATCAATAACAAAGCGACCGGCCATACGGGCCTTAGTGATGAATCAACCAACGTCGTTAGCAGCACTCCATGACACGACACCAGGGGAGTCAACATGATTGAGTTTTTCCAGGAACTGAACTGGGTGATTGTCGGCCAGATCATTCTGATTGATATTCTGCTGGGTGGCGATAACGCGATCGTGATCGCCCTCGCCTGTCGGCACCTCCCAGAGCATATGCGATTCAAAGGTATCGTCGGCGGCGCGCTGGGGGCCATCGTGATTCGCATCATCTTGATCGCCTTTGCAGTCACCCTGCTCACAGTGCCCTATCTGAAAATCATCGGCGGTGTGCTGCTGCTCTGGATTGGAGTCAAGCTACTGCTCAGTGAAGAAGAAGAAAACGAAGAGATTGATGGGGGTGATCGTCTGATCACAGCCATCAAGACCGTGATCATCGCGGACCTGGTCATGAGTATCGATAATGTGATCGCTGTGGCCGGCGCAGCTGAGCAAGCGAGCGCCGATCACAAGCTGGTACTGGTGGTGTTCGGCATCATGGTCAGTATCCCGGTCGTGATCTGGGGCAGCTCGGTCATTCTGCGCATCATGGATCGCGTACCCGCTGTGGTCACGATGGGCGCGGCATTGCTGGGTTATCTGGGCGGATCCATGATCGCCACCGACGTCGCCATCAAATTGCAAGTCGCAGAGATATTGCCGATGGATTTGCTGAATTTCCACAACCTCGGCGTTCACCTCAGCCTGACCGGCAGCGCAGGTGCCTTATTGGTGGTTCTGGCAGGCTGGTGGTTCAACCAGCGCGCGCCTTCTGCACAGGATGAGCCTCAGGCATCGGCTTAATTGTTCGACTGCCGCTCCCCCACAAACACATACCGGCTCAGACTGAAAAAATAACCATTCTCGGCACCGATCGCGGCAGCATCTGCCTTCCATGCCGAGATATCCTCTGCACTCAGTCCGTTACGACCTGTAACGAAAGCGCCGATCATGTCCATCATGCCGACGCTGTACGTCTGGCGGTCATACACAGAATTCAGTAAAGGCACGACCGTCACCGTGACTGAACTGAAACCGGCATTTTCCATGCGACGCTTCAATGTGCGTGGCAACTGGGGATGCGGTATGTGTTCATTCCAGGTCTCCAGCACGCGCCGCATGCGCGCATCATCATGACTGGCCCAGACCGCCGACTCCCAATCGGTATCCACCAGCACAGCCTTGCCACCCGGCCGTATCACGCGGGCCAGCTCTCTGAGTGCAGCATCAATCGGTTCGACATATTCATACACCTGTGATGCCAGCGCGATGTCCATGCTGGCATCGGCACAAGGCAAGGCATTCACATCGCACAGCTCGAAGCTGACCTGCGGCATCGCCGCGCAGCGCTGACGTGCAATTGCCAACATAGGCGCTGCGATATCCACGCCCAACACCTGCCCGGCGTCGCCCACTGCGTGTGCGAGCGCCTGCGTGGTCAGGCCGGGACCGCAGCCGATATCCAGCGCACGCTGCCCGGGCTGCGCTTGCAGCAAGGCCATCACCTGCGCGCGCTGCTCGGCGACATCGGGCGTGAGATAAATGGATTCAAGACGGCGTGAGGCTTGCTCGTCGAATTGGTCTTCTGCGCTGGGTGCCTGAGTCATGATGTTGAGGTGATGTTGTTTTGGAGATGGTGATGATTTCGTTTTGACGCTGGCTCAGAGCTTACAGTGATGCAGAGATCACGATCTCTGATAGAAGCAACGTTCCAGATAATCCTGTTCTTTGTGGCAGACCGCACTTCATGGTGCCCGGCGACTCAGGCCCTCGATCAGCGCGCGATGAAATCTATCCGGATCCTGCATCTGCGGCGCATGACCCAGCTCAGGGAAGAGCACCAGCGACGCGCCGGGAATCGCAGCCGCTGTGCGGCGCGCCAGCGCGGGGTAATTACCCAGACGCGATTTCACTTCAGGTGGTGCGATATCCTTGCCAATCGCGGTGTTGTCCTTCTCGCCGATCAAGAGCAGCGTCGGTACTCGCAGGTTTGGAAATTCATACAGGACCGGCTGCGTAAAAATCATGTCGTACAAGAGCGCCGAGTGCCAGGCCACGGTAAAACCTCCCGGACCGCGATACATACCCGCGAGCATTTGCACCCAAATCTCGTATTCGGGTCGCCACTCATTCACATAATAGGTGCTGCGCTCGTAATTACGAATCATCGTCGCAGTTACCTTGCGCTCACGCGCATACCATTCATCAACCGACAGTGCGGGCACACCTGCTGCCTTCCAGTCTTCAAGACCAATCGGATTGACCATCACCAGCTGCTCCACCTTGTCGGCAAACATCAGCGCAAACCGCGTGGCCAGCATACCGCCGGTGGAATGGCCGATGACAGTCACTTTGTCTATACCCAGTGAATCCAGCAAGGCTTTCGTGTTGTGCGCGAGCTGATGAAAACTGTACTGATACGCAGCAGGCCGACTGGATTTGCAAAAGCCAATCTGATCCGGTGCGATGACGCGATAACCCTGCTGCTGCAGAAAACGCAGGGTCCCTTCCCAGGTCGCGCTGCAAAAATTTTTACCATGCAGGAGTACTGCGGTACGGCCATTGGGCTTCTCTGGCATCAGCTCGAGATAAGCCATCTGTACCGACTGACGCTGCGAGGTGAAATGAAACCGGTACTCGGGCCAGGGGTAGTCAAAGCCCTCCAGCTCGGGGCCATAGACTTCTTCGGCTTGCGTGAAGGATGCCGCAAACGATAGGAGAAGAAAAATCAGAAGGTGTCGCATCATGGTGTATCTCTCTCGACAGCCAAAGGCACTCGTCTATACAAAAATTTTTGCAAGTGAACAGAAACACACCTGCTCAATGCAAGACCTCATCCCGAAATCGCTCTGTCAGAAAATACGATGCACTCAATCCCACCACCGCACCAAACATCACGTAATACGCGGGTGCCAATGGTGTGCCTGTGGCCTTAATGAGCCATGTCACGATCAACTGCGCGAAACCACCGAACAACATCACCGCAAAGTTGTATGCCAGCGCGAGACCGGTCGAGCGCATGCGTACCGGGAACTGCTCTGCCAACGCCGTCGATATCGCACCAAAACCCACTGCCACCGCGCTGCAGAGCAGCACTTGCATTACCGCTAAACGAAACAATCCGGGATCGGCCTGCAACCATGAGAAGAGCGGATACGGCAACACAAAATACAGCGCGCAGGCGAGCATGAGTACGGGACGACGGCCGATACGATCCGACAGGATTCCGAAAAAGGGCGTACCCACCGTCAGACACAACAGCCCCGCCACCTGCGCAATGAAGGCCTCGCCGAGCGGGATACCGAGCTGAGTTTTTGCATAGGTCGGCATGTAAATCAGAACGACGTAGTACATGATCGTGCCCGACACCACCAGACCAAATGACACCGCAATACTGCGACGATACGAACGCCAGATGGCCATCAGCCCCGCTGGTGCCTCGGCAGACTGACTGGCTTCAACAAAAGCTTCGGTTTCATTCAGGTGGCGACGTATCCACAATCCCACCGGGCCAATCAGCAGACCGAACAAGAAAGGCAAACGCCAGCCCCAGCTATCAATTTGCTCGGGTGTGAGTCCCTGCGTAATCAGCAT
>JAIXXZ010000070.1 GCA_027490465.1 Oxalobacteraceae bacterium | reverse complement strand
AATAGACAACTTGCGAGGCGGTTTAAAAATTTCGCTAAAGCGTCGCAGGTTCACCTGGTTGACCGCGACACTATGTTCAATGTTTTTCAGGGAGCTTGCATGTCAAACGATTACCTTTTCACGTCCGAGTCTGTATCAGAAGGCCATCCGGACAAAGTATCCGATCAGATTTCCGATGCGATTCTCGATGCCATCCTCGAGCAGGATCCGCGCGCTCGCGTCGCTGCCGAAACGCTTTGCAATACCGGCTTGGTCGTGCTGGCCGGTGAAATCACCACCACCGCCAACGTCGACTACATCAAAGTCGCGCGCGACACACTCAAATCCATCGGCTACGACAACACCGATTTCGGCATCGACTACAAAGGCTGTGCCGTCATGGTCTGCTATGACAAGCAGTCACCGGACATCGCGCAGGGTGTTGATGAAGGTAAGGGCATGGACCTCGATCAGGGCGCTGGTGACCAGGGTCTGATGTTCGGTTATGCATGCAACGAAACGCCTGAGCTGATGCCTGCTGCGATCTATTACTCGCACCGTATCGTCGAGCGCCAGTCGCAATTGCGCAAGGATGGTCGTTTGCCCTGGCTGCGTCCGGATGCGAAATCGCAGGTCACGCTGAAATATGTCAATGGCAAGCCGGTCGGTATCGACACGATTGTCCTCTCAACTCAGCACGCACCCGAGATGGAGCACAAGCAGATTGAAGAAGCGGCAATCGAAATGATCATCAAGCCCGTCGTGCCCAAGGAATGGCTGAAGGACACGCGCTTCCTGATCAACCCCACCGGTCGTTTCGTCATCGGCGGTCCGCAGGGTGATTGCGGTCTTACCGGCCGCAAGATCATTGTTGACACCTACGGCGGTGCTGCCCCACACGGTGGTGGTGCTTTCTCCGGCAAGGACCCGTCGAAAGTGGATCGCTCGGCTGCCTATGCCGGCCGCTATGTCGCGAAAAATATCGTGGCCGCTGGCCTGGCCGAGCGCGCGCAGATCCAGATTTCCTACGCCATCGGTATCGCCAAGCCAACATCAGTGATGGTCACCACCTTCGGCACCGGCAAGATCAGTGATGAAAAAATTGCGGCACTCGTCAGCGAGCACTTCGATCTGCGTCCGAAAGGTATCGTACAGATGCTGGATCTGCTGCGTCCTATCTACTGCAAGACAGCCGCCTATGGTCACTTCGGTCGCGAAGAGCCCGAGTTCAGTTGGGAGCGTTCCGATAAAGCTGCTGCACTCAAAGCGGCCGCTGGTTTGTAAATCAGCATCGCGTCACACAAAAAAGGGCAAGCATCGCTTGCCCTTTTTTTTCGTCTTCGATCTTCGATGCAAAAGATCCCTTTGTGATGTAGTCATCGCATACTGAGCGCTCACGCACATACGTTATGCAGGTCATGCCGCTGATTGATGCAATGTCATGTTTCAAAAATACCGTAGACAGATTCGCATGATGCGTCCGTAAACGATTTCCTCGCTGCTAGAGTCGTGTTTGCTTAAAACAAACGGGCATCAGCGATTGTCATGCACCTTCATTTTGCGCAGCGTCGTCTGTGCGCGTCGATTCTTTTTTTCTGTTTCTCTCTATTGTTTGTCCTGACATCTGTCGTTGCTCAGACAGCCTCGCCGCGCAAAGCCGGTTCTCGATTGCCACCGACACAAAGGGCCGAGCCTCTGATCGAGCGACTCATCGTCACACCCCATCCAACGCGAGGCAGCAAAATCGATGCGCAACTCACGCAAGGCAAAGCCTCGCGGCTGGCAGCGCTGGCCGATGTGCCTCTGGCGCTGGACCGCAAGTTGTCCGGACGCGCGCACTTGGTTCGGCTCAATGCACCTGTGACTTCGAGCGAGGCGCTTGCCATCGCGGCACGCTTGCGGCAGAGCGGTGAAGTGATGAACGCCGAGCCTGACCTGATGATGCAGGCTGACAGTGTGCTGCCCAATGATCCCGGGTACAGCGCGTCACCCGGACAGTGGCATTACATGGCGCCGGCCGGTAACAATCTCGGTGGTGCTGACCTGCCAGGCAGCTGGGATTTGACGCTGGGCAGCGAAACCATCGACGTCGCGGTACTTGATACCGGCTACCGTCCGCATGCAGATTTGCAGACCATGTTGCCGGGTTACGATTTCATTTCTTACGCTGCCACTGCCAATGATGGCGACGGTCGTGATGCCGATGCCAGCGATCCGGGCGATTTCGTGGCGGCTGGCGAATGTGCGCGCGGATCTGCGGCGAGTCATTCAAGCTGGCACGGCACGCACATCATGGGCACCATCGCGGCGCTGATGAACAATGGCTTGTATGGCACAGGGATTGCGCCGCAGGTCCGCATTCTGCCGGTGCGCGTACTCGGCAAATGTGGTGGCTATACCTCGGACATTGCCGATGGCCTGCGTTGGGCCGCCGGCATCGATGTGCCCAACGTGCCGCACAATGCCTACCCCGCGCGCATCATCAATCTCAGTCTGGGTAGTTCGGGCGCTTGCTCCGATGCGTTTCAAAGAGCCATCGATGATGTCAATGCGCTTGGGGCGATGGTGGTCATTTCATCAGGCAATGGTGCATCGAATGCGGTCAATCAGCCAGCCAATTGCCGCGGTGCGCTGGCCATTACCGCGCATGCCGTTGATGGTGACAATGCCGAATACGCCAACATCGGGCCCGAGATACTTGTCAGTGCTCCCGGTGGCGGTTGCGGCACACTCGCTGCGGATTGCTACTCCGTTTACAGCAGCAATGGCTCGGCGGTGTACTCCCTGGGCAATGCAGGCACCACTACGCCGGGGATCGATACAGGCGCTTTGAAAATCGGCACCAGCATGGCCGCGCCGCATGTCGCTGGCACGATTGCGCTGATGCTCTCAATGAATGCATCGCTGGATCGCGCTGACATCATTTCCATCCTGCGTGCTTCCGCACGACCGCCGCCGCTCAGCAGTGCGTGCGCGATGGTTGCCAATGCCGGCCTGTGTGGTGCGGGTTTGCTGGATGCGCTGGCTGCCTTGAATGCCCTGAATGCCCGCGGTCCCGTGATACAGATGGAAACCGACCGCCAGGTGGTCGCGCCATCGGCAAATGTCCTGCTGCGCGGCAGTGTCAGAACTGTCGATGGTCATCCCATCGTCAGCTATCGGTGGCGGGCTGCCGCTTCCAACCCAGGCAGTGTCAGCTTGATGAATGCAGATCAGCCTGTGGCGAGTTTTACCGCGCCGGCGTTGGGTCGCTATGTATTCACGCTTGAAGCCATCGACAGTGTTGGTGCCATTGCGACGGCATCCGCCAGCGTTCGCGTCAACAACCTGCCGGTCGCGGAGTCCGTCGCAGATCAGCAGCTTGGTTGGGGTAGTCGCCTGCAACTGCAATTGCGCGCCACCGATGCCGACGGGGACGCGCTGGTGTTTCATGCCAGTGCTCTCCCGGAGGGTGCCAGCCTGTCCGCAACAGGCTTGTTCAACTGGAGTGGCACGGCACCCGTGGGCAGCTACCGCATTGAGTGGTATGCCAGCGATGCGTATGGCGAGAGTGCGCCAGCCGGATTAACGGTCACAGTCAGTGATGCCATTGGCACGGTCGGTAACATCAATGCGCCCATAGTTAGCAGCAGCAGTGCTGGCGGTGGCGGCGGCAGCCTGGAGGGTGATCTGATGTTGTGGTCGCTGGCTTTGCTGGCGCTTGGGCGACGCATTCGTCGATGCTGATGGAGGTACGCCATTCGGCGCGCTGGCAGTTCGCAGCCATCGTCTCGCTTATTTCACTGTTCTTGCTCGCCTGGCCTGCAGCTGCCGACCTGCTGATATGGAAGCGTGTGCAGATCGCCGATGGACAAGCCTGGCGTTGGATAAGCGGGCACGTCGTGCATTTAAGTACCCGACATTGCCTGAGTAATTTGCTGGGACTGCTCGTGATTTGTGACTGCGTTTGGGATGAGCTCGGACTTGCGGAAGCCTGCGCGCTGTCGGTATGGACAGCGGCTGGCACCAGCCTGCTGTTGTGGTGGTTTGCGCCAGCGATTCAGTGGTACGCAGGCTTGTCGGGTCTTTTGCATGGTCTTTGGGCGGGCTGCGCCATGGCATGGTGGTGTCGCACAGGTGACAAACTGGCTGGCGCTGCGCTCTTGCTGCTGGCGATCAAAGTTGTTTTGCCCTCGTATGCGTCGAGTGAGGTGCCGGTAGTCACGGTCGCGCATGGCTATGGCGCGCTATCGGGTCTCGTTTGGGCGGTTTTTCGGGCACGCGCACGACGTCATGGAATTTTCAGTTAAAATATCGCCCTGCCAAGGAGCGTTGCGACGAAATCATCTGAATTTCGCCAGGCTTGGTTAGTCTTCACCGCAACCGCGCTCACGTTACTTTTTTTCAATTGAAAGGAGAGCGTGATGAGCGCCGTATTAAAAAACTCAAATACCCACGACTACCACGTTGCAGATATCAGCCTCGCTGACTTTGGCAACAAGGAAATGCGTATTGCCGAAACCGAAATGCCTGGCCTGATGGCCATCCGCGCGGAATTCGCTGCCAAGCAACCGCTCAAGGGCGCGCGCGTGACAGGTTCCCTGCACATGACGATCCAGACGGCCGTGCTGATTCAGACACTTGAAGCGTTGGGCGCAGAAGTTCGCTGGGCATCGTGCAACATCTACTCCACACAGGATCACGCAGCTGCCGCCATCGCTGCTGCTGGCACACCGGTTTTTGCGTACAAAGGCGAAACACTCGAGGAGTACTGGGACTACACCCATCGCATTTTTGAGTGGCCCGATGGTGGTTACTCCAACATGATTCTGGATGATGGTGGCGATGCCACTTTGCTGCTGCATCTGGGCACACGCGCTGAGAAAGATATCAGCGTACTGGATCATCCTGATTCGGAAGAATCGATTTGCCTGTTCAATTCGATCAAGAAAAAACTCGCAATCGACAAGACCTGGTATTCCACTCGTCTCGCGAAAATCATCGGCGTGACTGAAGAGACCACGACTGGTGTGCACCGTCTGTATCAGATGCATAAAGAAGGCAAGCTGGCTTTCCCCGCGATTAACGTCAACGACTCGGTCACCAAGTCCAAGTTCGACAACCTTTACGGCTGCCGCGAATCGCTGGTCGATGCAATCAAGCGTGCGACTGACGTCATGATCGCCGGCAAAGTGGCTGTGGTTGCCGGCTACGGCGATGTGGGCAAGGGCTCTGCACAGGCGCTGCGTGCGCTGTCCGCGCAGGTCTGGGTCACCGAAATCGATCCAATCTGCGCATTGCAGGCAGCGATGGAAGGTTATCGCGTCGTGACCATGGATTATGCGGCCGAGCACGCCGACATCTTCGTGACTGCCACCGGCAATTACCATGTGATCACGCATGAGCACATGGCCAAGATGAAAGATCAGGCCATCGTCTGCAACATCGGCCACTTCGACAATGAAATTGAAGTCGTCGCGCTCAAGCAGTACAAGTGGGAAAACATCAAGCCTCAGGTCGATCACGTGATCTTCCCCGATGGCAAGCGCATCATTCTGCTGGCCGAAGGCCGTCTGGTGAATCTGGGTTGCGGCACCGGTCACCCATCGTATGTGATGAGCTCGTCGTTTGCGAACCAGACGATTGCGCAGATTGAACTGTTCACCAACACCAAGGCGTATCCGATCGGTGTTTACACCTTGCCCAAGCACCTCGACGAAAAAGTCGCGCGCCTGCAGCTCAAAACGCTCAATGCGCAGCTGACGGAATTGTCCGAGGAACAAGCGGCTTACATTGGTGTGACGACGCAGGGTCCGTTCAAGCCTGAGCACTATCGCTACTAATCGCAGTATGGATTCTGCATCACCGGGCTCACGAGGCCCGGTGATGTACGGATTCTTTCATCGACTCCGCTTACGCGCCACCCACACGCGTCACCCATGCGCCTGCTGCTTCTCTGGCTGATCAACACAGTCGCGATTTTCGCCCTGCCCCATTTGCTCGACTCTGTGCAGGTCGACAGCTTCACTACCGCGCTGACCGCAGCGCTGGTTCTTGGCCTCGTCAATACGCTGATTCGCCCCGTGCTGATCCTGCTCACGCTCCCGGTCACCTTCCTCACGCTCGGGCTATTTGTGTTCGTGATCAACGGCCTGATGTTCTGGGCGGTGGCTGATCTGGTCACGGGTTTTCAGGTCGCAGGCTTTGGTGCTGCCGTGCTTGGTGCGTTTGTCTACAGCCTGTTGTCCTGGTTGCTGTCAGCTATCTTGATACGAAATAAGTGATTCATTCAATGACTACTACCGCTTTGAATACGCCTGCCATCAGTATGGAATTTTTCCCGCCCAAGACTACCGAGGGCGCGGACAAACTGCGCGCGGCGCGCGTGCAGCTCGCCGAACTCGGGCCCGAGTATTTTTCGGTCACGTTTGGTGCTGCAGGATCGACTCAGGCGGGCACGCGCGACACCGTACTCGAAATTCAACGCGAAGGTCACAAGGCTGCGCCGCATTTGTCCTGTATAGGACGCAGCCGCAGCGAGCTGCGCGAAATCATCAGTGAATACCAGTCGCACGGCATACGCCACATCGTTGCCTTGCGAGGTGACTTGCCCAGTGGTTTTGGCGGTCTCTCCGGTGAGTTCAGCCACGCCAGCGAGCTCATCGAATTCATACGTGCTGAAACCGGTGACTGGTTTCATATCGAGGCAGCTGCCTACCCGGAGATGCATCCACAGGCGCGCTCACCACAAGACGATTTGCAGAACTTCATTCGCAAGATCAAAGCCGGTGCGAACTCGGCGATCACGCAGTATTTTTACAACTCGGATGCTTATTTTCGTTTCATTGACGAGGTAAAAAAAGCAGGTGCCGATGTGCCCGTCGTTGCCGGCATCATGCCCATCACCAATTACACACAGCTCATGCGTTTTTCTGACATGTGCGGCGCAGAGATACCGCGCTGGATTCGTCTCAAGCTTGCCAGTTTTGGCGATGACAGCGCTTCCATTCGCGCTTTTGGTTTGGATGTGGTCACGCAGATGTGTGATCGTCTGATCGCTGGCGGTGCACCCGGCCTGCACTTTTACACGCTCAATCAGGCTGCGCCAACGATCGCCATCTGGCAGGGTATCGCGGGTCGCTGATCAGTCGGTCAGGATCACATCCAGCGGAATGTCAAACGCGTCAGCCGGAAAATCGGCTCTCGTGATCGCATAGGCAATGCCCACAGCCAGAGGTCGAGGCGATTGCGCCAGCGTGCGATCGAAATAGCCGCCGCCATAGCCTAGCCGATACTGCGCGTCGTTGAAGCCCACACAAGGCGCGAGAACCGCATCCGGTTTCACGAAATGCTCACGATCTGTCGGCGCCAGCGTACCGCTGGCATCGCGTGCCAGCGCATCGCCGGCCTGCCAGTGAACAAAGTGCAAAGGCTGATTTTTCTCCAGCACGACAGGCATCACCACCTGTATCCCGCGCCCGGGGAGCGTCGCATACAGCGAGGTCAGATCCGGCTCGCCCGCCATGGGCAGATAGGCGCCCAGCACGGCCACTTGATGCGCATCCAGCCAGGCCACCAGTTTCGATGCAATGCGCTCATCTGCCCGCACCTTCATATCGGCCGACATCGCCTTGCGTGCTGCAATCAATGCCTTGCGCAAGTCTGCTTTTACGTGACTGTTTTTCATGGTTTGAAAGAATACGTGCGCGGTCGATTTATTTCAGTAGCGCATGCTATTCTAAACAGACTGTTTATTAATAGAAACCTGGAATTTGCATGACAAAGAGAAGCTGGATCGCCCTGGGAATTTTTTGTGCTGTTGCGACGGCGACGATGCTGCCTTCGTCGGCGGATGCTGCGCGACGCGCACCGTTGGCGCTCAATGCCGCTGATGCGGATTTCGTCGCCCTGCGTGAAGCCTCACTGCGCGGCGATATGGGCGAGGCGGGTCGTATCTCGGCGCGTCTGGCTGATTACCCTTTGCAGTCTTATGTCGAATACTACAGGCTGTATCCACGGCTGGCATCGGCGCCCGAGGGCGAAGTACGCAGCTTTCTGTCCAAACATGAAGGCACCGCCATCGGCGATCGTTTGCGCAATGACTGGTTGCTGGTGATTGGCCGTGCTCGCGATTGGCGCCTGTTTGACGAGCAGTATCCGAAGTTCGTGCTCAATGATGATACTCAGCTCAAATGCTATGCACTGTCATCGAAAATGGCGAAAGGCGAGAATGTCGCCAAAGCCGCCCAGGATTTGCTGATCCAACCCAAAGCCTATGGCGAAGCTTGCGTTGATTTGATTGGTCGCCTGCAGCGTGAAAAACAGTTCAGCGAAGCCGATGTATGGAAGCAGGTTCGGCTCTCAGTGGAATTCGGTGTGCCGGCCACGGCGAGACGCATCGCTGCGTTCACGGATGTCAGCGAAAAGCAGCTGCTTCAGGCGATTGATAAACCCAATGTCATCATCGATCAGGGGGCGAGCGGTTCGAAGGCCGCGCGCGAGTTGCTCATCATTGCCATTGGACGTCTCGCGCGCACGGATGTCGAGCGCGCCGCAAAAGCACTTGAGCGTATTCAGGCGCGTCTGTCCGGCGAGGAGCTTGCCGCGGCATGGGCGCAGCTGGCCTTGCCGGCATCACTGTCGCTGTCCAAAGATGCAGCGGCTTACTGGCGCAAGAGCTGGGGCGCATTTTTGTCGCAAGAGGGATATCAGTGGCGTGTACGCGCTGCGTTGCGCGAGGCCGACTGGCCCATGGTGACCAAAGCCATCGAGAGCATGCCGCCCGATTTGCAGAAAGACCCCGCATGGATTTACTGGCGAGGTCGCGCGCTGCTTGCTGCAGGTACGGCCGAAGAAGCACACAAGTATTTTCAGTTGATTGCAGGTCAGCATAATTTTTACGGCATTCTTGCGATGGAAGAGCTTGGACTCAAAGTCTCACCCTTGCCCCGACCTCAACCACCCAAGGCCGATGAAATCGCAGAGGCATCGAACAATCCTGGCTTGCGTAATGCACTGAAATTTTTCGATATGGAATTGCGCTTTGAGGGCAATCGCGAGTGGAACTGGCAGCTACGCAAAATGAATGAGCGCCAGCTGCTTGCCACCGCCGAGTTCGCGCGTCGCAATGAGGTGCTGGATCGCATGGTCACGACGGCAGATCGTACAAAGGTGGAACTCGATCTGACCCAACGCTATCCGACACCCTATGACGACATCATGCAGACTGCCACGCGTCCGATTGGTCTGGATAAAGCCTGGGTCTACGGACTCATTCGTCAGGAATCGCGTTTCATTCGATCGGCACGCTCTCAGGTCGGGGCATCAGGTTTGATGCAGATCATGCCCGGTACAGCCACCTATGTCGCACGCAAAATCGGCATGGCAGGCTTCACGCTCAGCAGCCTGAATGACATCAAGACCAATATCACGCTGGGTACGCAGTATCTGAACATGGTGCTTGCCAATCTTGGTGGCTCGCAAACGCTGGCCACTGCTGCCTACAATGCCGGGCCGGGTCGTCCGCGCCAATGGCGTTCTACGCTCAGCAAACCTGTCGAAGGCGCGATATTTGCCGAAACAATCCCGTTCACTGAAACGCGTACTTATGTAAAAAATGTGATGGCCAACACGACCTGGTATGCCGCCATGTTTGAAAACAAACCTCAGTCCATGAAAACCCGGCTCGGTACAGTAACGCCGCGCGACGCCAATCTCGCCGAACTCGGCGATCTTCCGTGACCGTCATGCATCACGATTCTGTTTTAGTGATTGGCGGTAGTGGTTTTATTGGCTCGCACATTGTCGCGCGACTTGCCGCTGCAGGTCATCATGTCATCGTACCCACCCGCCATCTGCCGCGTGCCAGTCATTTGCTGGTGCTGCCCACCGTACAAGTAGTCGAAGCCGACATCCATGACGATGCCACGCTCGATAGCCTGATTGCGCAAGCAGACGCGGTGGTCAATCTGGTCGGCGTATTGCATTCAAAACCGGCCAGTCCCTGGGGTCCACAATTCGAACAGGCCCACGTCGCGCTGCCTCACCGCATTGCGCAGGCGTGCAGCCGACTCGGCGTGAAACGTTGTCTGCATATGTGCGCACTGGGTGCTGCTATTGATGCACCCTCCATGTATCAGCGCTCCAAAGCCGCGGGTGAACAACTCATGCGAACGACGCCCGGTCTGGAGGTCACTTCATTTCGTCCATCAGTCGTGTTCGGACCCGAAGATCAGTTTCTGAATGTGTTTGCCCGCATGCAGGCCATACTGCCCGTCATGGTGGTGGGTGGTGCCGACGCAAAATTCCAGCCGGTGTTTGTCGGTGATCTTGCACAGGCTTTCGTCAATGCGCTGGATGACCCCCAGAGCATCGGCAAAGTGTATGAGCTGGTGGGTCCGCATGTGTACAGCTTGCGCGAGCTGATCCGTCTGTCTGGTACCTACTCGGATCATCGCCGGCCCGTGATTGGATTGCCTGCGCCGCTGGCGCGCATACAGGCCTTCTTGCTCGAGCATGTGCCGGGTGGGCCCGTCATGAGTCGCGACAATCTCGACTCCATGAAAGCGGATAACGTCGCCAGTGGTGATTATCCTTTGCCACCTGCGTGGCATCCGACTGCACTGGAAGCGGTCGCGCCGCATTATCTCGCGCCACGCTGACGCATGACCGGGCCAGTCAAAACCTATGTGGTCGGCGGCGCGGTACGCGATGCCTTGCTGGGTTTTCCCGTGAAAGATCGCGATTACGTGGTGGTGGGCGCGACACCGGATCAAATGCGTGCACAGGGCTTTCTGCCGGTGGGCAAAGACTTTCCTGTTTTTCTGCATCCCGATACGCATGAAGAATATGCGCTCGCGCGCACCGAACGTAAAACCGCACCCGGTTATACCGGTTTCAGTTTTCATGCCTCGCCCGATGTCACGCTGGAACAGGACTTGTTGCGGCGTGATCTGACCATCAACGCCATCGCACAGGACATTGATGGCAGCCTGATTGATCCCTATGGCGGTCGTGCTGATCTGGACGCACGCGTCTTTCGTCATGTCTCTGCAGCGTTTGCCGAAGACCCGGTGCGTATTTTGCGCGTCGCACGTTTTGCTGCCCGCTTTACCGAATTCTCGGTTGCCGAAGAAACGCTGTCATTGATGCGACAGATGGTGGCATCCGGTGAAGTGGATGCATTGGTGCCCGAACGCGTCTGGCAAGAGCTCTCACGCGGTCTGATGGAAGCCAAGCCTTCGCGCATGTTCATGGTGCTACGCGATGCGGGTGCGCTGGCGCGCATCCTGCCGGAAATCGTCGCGCTTGATGGCGTGCCTCAGCCGGCGCAGCATCATCCCGAAATCGATACGCTGGTCCATGTGATGATGGTGATCGATACTGCCGCTCGGCAGTCCGCTTCATTGGCGGTACGTTTTGCGGCACTCGTGCATGACCTGGGCAAAGGGACGACGTCGACCGAACAGTGGCCGCAGCATATTGCGCATGAAGCACGCAGCGTGACGCTGGTGGAGGCCTTGTGTGAGCGCCTGAAAATTCCGGGCGAGGTGCGTGATCTCGCCGTGATGACAGCGCGCGAGCATGGCAATGTCGGACGCGCGCTCGAGATGCGTGCTGACACACTGGTGAAAATGCTGGAACGTTGCGATGCCTTCAGAAAGCCGGCGCGCTTTATGGATTTGCTGCTCGCCAGTGAGTGCGATGCGCGTGGCCGTACCGGATTTGAAGAACGCCCTTTTCCGCAGCGCGCATTTTTGCAGACCGTACTCGCTGCTGCGCAATCCATCGCCGCCGGCGAGATTGCTGCTGCGGTCTCCGCTGCGCATCCTGACAAGCCTGCGGATGCGATTGCGCAGGCGATACGCGCAGCACGCGTGGCCGCAGTGGCGGCGGTGATGCCGCATAAAAAAGCGGACCCACATCATTGATGGGGTCCGCAACGCGCCGGAGGGTGGCGCGGGGTTCAGACCAATCGGTAAATCAAGGTATTACGGTTGTGGCGCCATCTTGTGGCGCGGTGCTGCCGCCATTTCGTCGGGTGTCAGCTTGCCATCCTTGTTCTTGTCCAGTTTCTCGAAGTCGCGCACCAGTCGCGGCATTTTTCCGGCTTCTGCCTCGGCTTTGCTCAAGGCACCATCACCATCGGTATCGGCTTTTTTCCAGTAGTCGCGCATGCTCTGTCTGAACTGTTCGCGCATCGCGCGGTGATGGGCCTGCATTTCCTCAGTGGAGATAAAGCCGTCCTTGTTGGTGTCTGCTTCGGCGAACAGGCGGTCCATGCCTTCGCGCGCTTCTTCGCGACTTACGCGGCCATCTTTGTTCTTGTCAAACTGTCCGAACATGGGCGGCGTTCTTTCGCCGTGCATGGCATCACCGTGCATATCGTCGTCATGCCTGCCCTCGCCTTTTTGATGATGATCAGCGTGTGCCAGACTGCCGGTCAGCAGTCCCGCCATCATTAACCAGCGGAATGTGTGCAGTTTCATGTGTCACCTTTACTTGGGTTGGTTACCGGGTACTGTCCATAAGGTCTGACCCGGCATGCCAATGATGGCGTGCCAGAGCTAGGGTGAGGCATCGGGTTTACCGCTTGTTACAGAAAGATCAGAGAAATGCTCA
This sequence comes from Oxalobacteraceae bacterium, assembly GCA_027490465.1. GTDB lineage: Bacteria > Pseudomonadota > Gammaproteobacteria > Burkholderiales > Burkholderiaceae_D > Pernthalerella. Next base: position 23,540 of record JAIXXZ010000070.1, on the reverse strand, counting down.
CTGCCCATAGGCATGCAGCAAAAACTGCTGCAAAGCTTCTGCGTGGGTATTCATTTTTCCGTCGGGATGCCAGACTGCACCGACCTCCATAGGCGGCACAAGATCCAGGATAGGGCGCGCCTCGATGCGCTTACCCTCCAGCGACCAGGGACGAAACACCATGTCCGAGAGCACGGTCACGCCGAAACCATGTGCCACCAGACCACGCACCGCCTCGGTTGAGGTCGTACGAAAAACAATATTGGGTTTGATGCGGCGTGATTTCCAGTAAGCCAGGGTGGCTTCTTCGGCCTCGTCGGTGGTGACCATGATGTAAGGATGCTGCGCGATGTCTTTCAGCGAGGGCGACGGGATTTTCGCCAGCGCATGATCCGGCGCGACCCACAGCTGACGCCGCGAGCGCACCATGACCGCATGACCGAAACGCTCGGGTCGGCGGATATTCGAAAGAATGGCCACCCCCAGATCGACATCTCGGTTGAGCACTGCCTGCTCAATGCTCGCCCGGTCCATATCCCGCAAGTCGATTTCCACTTCAGGGTAGCTGGCCCTGAAGCGCGCCAGCAGATCCGGCAGCAGATAGCCCAGCACCGTGTAAGACGCCGCCATTTTTACCGTGCCGCGCAATTGGGGTGCGCGGAAGCGGGGCTTGTGGGTGGCATCACGGACCGAATCGAGAATGTGGCAGGCCTGAAGAAAAAAATCCTGACCTTCCGGCGTCAGCGACACCCCTTGTGCCAGACGATAGAAAAGCCGTACGCCCAGCTCTTTTTCCAGCGCCAGCACCGCATTGGTGATGGCTGACTGGGACACGTTTTCGCTCGAGGCCGCCATGGAAAACTGGCCGTTACGGGCCGCCGATACGAAATAGCGCAATTGCCGCAGGGTGACGTTGTTAATGGGCATGGGCGATCGCCAAAAGGTATCAGTTTTTCAGATATTAAGCTTGCGTTTTTGTGATTTTACGATACCTTAGCCACTGCCTATACTCTGGCGCATAGCTATAAAACTGCGGGGAGATCGTCATGAACGCACCACTGGACAAGCAGCAGGCGCTGCAGCCGGATTCCATATCACTGGATGACAAATACACGCTGGAACGCGGCCGCGTCTTCCTGACCGGCACGCAGGCGCTGGTTCGTTTGCCGATGATGCAGCGTCAGCGCGATCTTGCCGCTGGCCTCAATACCGCAGGTTTTATCACCGGCTATCGCGGCTCGCCGCTGGGCAGCGTCGATCAGACCGCCGCCAAAGCCAGAAAGCATCTTGAGGCGCATCACGTGCGCTTTCAGCCTGGCGTCAATGAAGATCTCGCCGCGACCTCGATCTGGGGCACACAGCAGGTCAATCTTTTTCCGGGGGCGAAATACGATGGCGTGTTTTCGATCTGGTACGGCAAAGGCCCCGGTGTTGACCGATCTGGTGACGTCTTCAAGCATGCGGTGGCCGCAGGCACCGCGCCAAACGGCGGCGTGCTTGCACTGGCAGGCGACGATCATGCGGCCAAATCATCCACCAACGCGCACCAGAGCGAACACATTCTGAAAGCCTGCGGCTTGCCGGTGCTTTATCCCTCATCGGTACAGGAATATCTCGATTACGGCCTGCATGGTTTTGCAATGAGCCGTTACACCGGTCTGTGGGTCGCGATGAAATGCGTGACCGATGTGGTGGAATCCGGCGCTACGGTCGACATTGATCCCGAGCGCGTGCAGATTGCCCTGCCCGGTGATTTCGACATGCCTGCCGGTGGTCTCAACATTCGCTGGCCGGATGGCATCCTCGAGCAGGAAGAGCGACTGGTCAATTACAAGTGGTACGCAGCGCTCGCCTATGCGCGCGCGAATCACCTCAATCGCGTGATTTGGGACAGCCCGAATGCACGCTTCGGCATCATGACAGCAGGTAAATCTTATCTCGACACGCGTCAGGCGCTGGAAGATCTGGGTATCAACGAGTCCGTTGCACGCGATATCGGCTTGCGTCTCTACAAAGTGGGTATGAGCTGGCCACTCGAAGCCGAAGGCACGCGCGCGTTTGCGACCGGTCTGGAAGAAATTCTGGTCGTTGAAGAAAAACGTCAGCTGCTTGAATATCAGCTCAAGGAAGAACTCTATAACTGGCGCAATGATGTGCGGCCCCGCGTGGTTGGCAAGTTTGATGACACCGGCGAGTGGAGCAATACGCGTCGCACCGGTCATGGCGAATGGCTGCTGCCGGGCACCTATGAATTGAACCCGACGCAAGTCGCGCGTGCGATTGCGGCGCGCATCTCGAAATACTTTGCCGGTCATCCCGTCGAGCAGCGTGTGCGTGAACGCATTGCCTATCTGGAGTCGCGCGAAGCGGTGCTGAAAGTCAGCACTGGCGCCAATCCGCAAAAAGACCGCACGCCGTATTTTTGCTCCGGCTGTCCGCACAACACATCCACGCGTGTGCCGGAAGGCAGTCGCGCACTGGCTGGCATCGGTTGCCACTACATGGCCTTGTGGATGGATCGCTCCACTTCCACCTTCACGCACATGGGTGCCGAGGGCACGACCTGGATTGGTCATGCGCCCTTCACCACCGAGCAGCATGTATTCGCCAACATCGGCGACGGTACGTACTACCACTCAGGCCTGCTGGCGATTCGTGCATCGGCTGCAGCCAAGGTCAACATGACCTACAAGATTCTGTTCAACGATGCGGTTGCCATGACCGGTGGTCAGACCCATGATGGCCCGCTGGATCCCGCGACGATTTCGCGTCAGGTCGCTGCTGAGGGTGTGACGCCGATTGTCGTGGTCACCGATGAGCCCGACAAATACCCGGCCACCACCAACTGGGCACCGGGTGTGACGATTCGTCATCGCAGTGAACTCGATGCTGTGCAGCGTGAAATGCGCGAAGTCAAAGGCGTCTCCGCCATCATTTATGACCAGACCTGTGCATCCGAGAAGCGTCGTCGCCGCAAGCGCAATGCCTTCCCTGATCCGGCCAAGCGTGCTGTGATCAATGAGGCGGTGTGTGAAGGTTGCGGTGATTGCAGCGTCAAATCGAATTGTTTGTCAGTCGAGCCACTGGAGACCGAATTCGGTCGCAAGCGCCAGATCAATCAGTCCAGCTGCAACAAGGACTTCTCTTGCGTGACCGGTTTCTGCCCAAGCTTTGTGACGGTCGAAGGCGGACAGCTGAAGAAACCGAAAAAAGCAGCGATGAAAGATGCCAGCGGTAGCGCGATTTCTGCGATGTCGCGTGCAGCAAAGCTCAGCGCACCGCAACTGCCCTCGCTCGGTGAACCTTTCGGTGTGCTGGTCACCGGTATCGGTGGTACCGGCGTGGTGACCGTGGGCCAGATTCTGGCGATGGCCGCACACGTTGCTGGCAAGGCGTGCAGCGTGCTCGACATGAGCGGTCTCGCACAAAAAGGCGGACCGGTGATGTCGCATGTACGTCTGGCAGAAAAAGATGATCAGATCCATTCCACGCGCGTTGGCACCGGTGCAGCCGATCTCGTGATTGGCTGCGATGTGATTGTTGCCGCCAGCAAGGACGCAATTGCACGCATGGGCAGTGGCCGCACGCATGCGGTCATCAACGCCACACTCGCGCCGACAGCTGCGTTTGTCAGAAATCCGGATTGGGTTTATCCGGATGCCAGTGCGGCGGACAATATTCGTAAAGCCTGTGGTGATGAAGCCGTCGCTGCTGTCGAGGCCGGCAAGATCGCGACCACGTTGATGGGCGATGCGATTGCGACCAATATGTTCATGCTCGGTTATGCATTCCAGCGCGGCTGGGTGCCACTCTCCGAGCAGGCACTGCTGAAAGCGATTGAACTCAATGGCGTCTCCGTTGATTTCAATCAGCAGTCCTTTGCCTGGGGTCGTCTGGCAGCCGATGATCTGTCGGCAGTCGAGAAAGAAATGAAGGCGCTCGCACCGGCACAGGTGATCGAATTCAAGCGCGCGCCAACGCTCGATGAAATGATCAAGCGACGCACAAGCTTCCTCACGGATTATCAAAACGCAGCCTATGCCGATAGCTATCGGCAATTTGTCGAGCAAGTACGCGCCGCGGAGAGCAAGTTGGTATCAGCCGGACAGAGCCTGCGTCTGACCGAAACCGTTGCGCGTTATTTCTTCAAGCTCATGGCCTACAAGGATGAGTACGAAGTCGCGCGTTTGCACAGCGATCCGGCATTCAAACAAAAAATTGCAGGTATGTTCGAAGGCAATTATTCGATCAAATACCATCTCGCGCCGCCACTGCTGTCAGATCGCGATGCGAATGGTCATCTGATCAAGCGTCAGTTCGGTAGCTGGGTCGGTATGGTCTTCCCGCTGCTGGCAAAGCTACGCTTCCTCCGTGGCAGTCTTCTGGATCCCTTTGGTCATACTGATGAGCGCAAGAGCGAACGTGCTTTGATCCTTGAGTATCGCAATACCATTGCAGCGCTGCTGCCGACACTGAGCAGCGATAATTTGTCGCAGATGGTAGAGCTGGCCAGTATTCCGGAAGATATCCGGGGTTATGGTCATGTGAAAGAACGGCATTTGAAAAACGCCAAGCAGAAAGAAGCCAAGCTGCTTGATGCGTTGAAGCCGACAACGACGTCTGTGCCGGATTCGGGGCGTCACGCGGCCTGAGTGCTGTTCAGGTGGCTGCAATATTTCTACCGTCATCCCGGCGAAAGCCGGGATCCAGTGTCTTTCGTTGATATGCCAGCGGCGTATTCACGATAGCCATTCGCCCGCAATTCACACGCCGGGCAAGTGCCACAGCCATGACCCCAGTCATGCAAGAGGCCCCGCTCACCCAGGTAGCAGGTATGCGTATCCGTGCGTATCAGCGCTACCAGTGGCTCACCACCCAGATCCTGAGCAAGCTGCCAGGTCGCTGCCTTGTTCAGCCACATCAGCGGTGTTCGCAGTGACAGCGTGGTTGCCATGCCGAGTTGCAGCGCTGATTCGAGCGCGCGCAGACTTTCATCGCGACAGTCCGGATAACCGGAGTAATCCGTCTCGCACATGCCGCCGACGATGACATCGATACCGCGACGGTAGGCCAGCGCTGCTGCAATCGTAATGAACAGCAGATTACGACCTGGCACGAAGGTATTCGGCAAACCATTCGCCTGCATCGCAATCGCCGTATCGCGCGTGAGCGCAGTGTCGGAAATTTTTCCCAGCAGTGAGAGATCGAGCAGGTGATCTTCACCCAAGCGCTGATGCCATTCGGCATTCAAGTCGCGCAGGGATGACAGCAGAGGTAATCGCAGGCTGAGCTCGACCGAATGCCGCTGGCCATAGTCAAATCCCAACGTCTCGACGCGCGCATAGCGTGACAGCGCCCAAGCCAGACAGGTGGTCGAATCCTGACCACCTGAAAACAGCACCAGTGCTGAAGAACTCATTTCTTTGTAATTTTTTCTATCGTCTGCTCGATTGCATCGCCGCCGGATTCAGTAAAGCGAATACGTACCGGGAACCATTCCTGCGATGGCGCGAGCCAGATCTCGACTTGTCTTCCATTGCCGGGGTCACCTGGTACATGCGCGACGTGCAAGGTGTCAATTTCACCAAGGCTGGTGCGAAGCCGCTGTTTGTCTTTCACCTGAAAGGTCCAGGATTCGCCGCCACGATGACCAGCGACAAAAAATTTCCAGCTCGAACCAGGAACGAAACTGCCTGGGCGAGCGCGCGCCACCGATAATAATTGCCAGATGACACTGAGTCGGTCTTGTTCGCCACCTTGAATTTTGTAAGGGGGAACATCACCAGCAAAATTGATCTGACCTGCGCGACGATCAAAGATCACCGTCACAGGTTCCTTGCGTATGCGCTTCAGTAAAAAATTCGTCGGCACCAGTCCGCTGCGATCAATGGCACCCTCGCTTTTCTCCGACATCAGCTGACCTGTCAGCTGGGTGGAAGTATCGAAGACCAATCGGTATTGTTTTGCATCGGCTTGCCAATCAATTTGGCCGCTCCCCTCGACGGATAGCCCCTTGATGTCAGCACGTAGCCGGTATTGCAACTGGCTCGATGGTGGCGGATTGCCTGTCATCTTGTCTTGTGCGTGCGTCAGGCTCAGGCTTAACCATAGGCCGACCACCAGCAGCGGGAATTTTTTCAATATCATTCTCATTGTCTTTTCTTTCAGGTAGGGCATGGGGATGTTGGTGTTTATTTTTTTTCCAGTTTCGATAAGGTTAACCCAAGCGATGTCCCCTTGCGATCTACATACATGATTTTGACTGGATACCAGTCCTGTCCGGGGGCGATCCAGACCTCGAGCTGGTAGTCGGTGCCGCCATCAGGTCTCACCAGGCTCATATGCCAGGCATCAGTGCGGCCCTGCCCCAGCGCGACGGGCTCCCTCCCATGCACCGTCACCCGCCACGGATCAGCCGTGCGGCTACCTGCGATGATCAGATCGAATGACAAGCCTGCCTGCAGCTTCTCAGGATTACCGCGCGCCAGACCGGCCAGTTGCCAGAAAACGCTGCCGCGATCCTGTTCGCCGCCTTTGACCGGATAGTTGTTGGTCGAAGCCGAAAAACTGATCGTCTGACGCTCGCGATGAAAATGCGTATTGGTCGACGATTTTCCCATACGCTTTTCCGTGTAGAGCTCGGGCAAGATACCGATTTCGCTGAGGCGACCTTCACTGCGGTAGCTGAGCACGGATAAAAACAATACGGAGGCTTCACCCGTGATCGAGTACTGTCGACCATCCTGCACCCACTTCACCAGACCCCGACCTTCGACCTTGCTACTGCCTTTGATGGCGACCGCGTCATAGCTGAGATCGGCAGATGGTGGCAGGCTGATGCGGGAAAACAGGCGGGGCGTATCTGCCGTAGTTGAGGGTGCTGATGGAGATACATCAGTTTGTGATGGAACTGGTGCCGGTGGTGCGCGAGTCGGTTCCGCATTAGGTTCCGGTGATGCACGCGGCGGTTCCTCAGTTGGTTCCGGTGATGCGCGCGGCGGTTCCTCAGTTGGTTCCGGTGATGCGCGAGTTTGCTCTGGAGCGGGTTCCGGTGGTGCATGCGATTGAACCGGGCTTGGTGCTGGCGGCAATACGGGCTCTGTCGGCGACGCTGCCACCGCCGCCAATGCTGTTTCATTCACTGCCTCGGCGGACGTGCTTGTTTGGCCCGGGGGCGGCGCAGGATCTGGGCCGGTGACAACGGGGGTTGCAGCTTCGTTTGTGGCCGGTGCCGTGTTTGTCTCCGGAATGTTGGGCAAGCGCGGTGGCGGGGTTTCCGAGGCGGTTGTTGCGGGTGCTGGCGGCTCTGGTATCGCCGCCCGGCTTTCGGGTGTCGTCATCGTTTGCAGCGTGACCTCGATGACATCTTCTTTATCATCAAGCAGCAATACCATGGCGAGACTGTCTTTGGCCCATTGAATCACGAACAAATGTGCGAGCACGCATATGAGAAGCACGAGCAGCACGAATCCAGCTTTGCGACCGGAGGGCAGCAGCAAGTGAGGGAATGGGTCACGCGCAGACATCTTCTTAGTTTACCGGTGCCAAATGGACTGTGCTTGTTTGATTAAACGCCGCAGAAAAGCAGCTGGGTCGGGTCATCATGATCCGATCTGTTACTCTTTTGCTGAAACGGATGGCATCAGCCGTTCTGATGATACTGCTTGGGGAGATGAGTAATGTCCAGCAATGACATGGGTAGCTTGCCGGGAGCCGGCGCAATGAACGACACACTCGAATTCGTTCGTAACATGTGGGGTGCGATGAAAATCCCCGGCATGTCCATGCCATCGATGTCACCCGACGACATCAACAAACAAATTACTGATCTCAAGGCTGTCGAGTCCTGGTTGCAAATGAACATGAACATGTTGCGCACCACGATACAGACGCTGGAAGTCCAGAGCGCTACCCTGTCTGCGATTCAGACCATGGGCCAGAGTTTTTCGCATGCGGGTACCAGCCGCCCCACTGCCGAGAGCAAGCCTGCATTCGACTCACCCTTTGAAAAATCTGCCGACAAGACAGACAAATCTGCACCAGGCATGCCGGACACATCGGCATTCGCGGCACAGTTCGCCAACCCCGCCCTGTGGTGGAACACCGTGCAGGATCAGTTTACTCAAGCAGTAAATCAGGTGGTGACGCCGCCGAAAAAAGCGGCCAGCAAGAAGGCAGCACCCAAAAAGAAAGCAACGCCAGCGGCAAAAAAAACCACCGCCCCGCGCGCCAGAAAAAAAACCAAGGCCTGAGATTTCATCGCTTCCGTCAATCTGAGTACGGCAATCGACGGAATATGCCGAGCAGCACTGGCCACCAGAGCTTGATCAGTACGCTTATTTGCGCGCCAGTCGTTTGAGACCGCGCATCAATGCACCCAGCAAGGGCAGCTTTTCGTAGAGCTCCTCTGCCGCATCCCAGTAATCACGATGGAAATTTGCCTTGCCATCGGGGCCGAAGCGAAGATGCGTGGCGCCTCGTATGCATTGCTCTGCTGCAGAAAAGCGTTTCATTCGAAACAGGAAATCCCAGGTCAGAAACGCCTGATCTCCTTGCAGCACATGATTTGTCACCACAAAGCGCGGCCTATCGACTTGCTCGAACATGTGAGAAAAAATTCGTACGACTTCGGGCAAGCCGCGAACTTCGTTAAAGGGATCTTTGAAAAACACATCTTCGCTATATACCTCAGCCAGCTGGCCGACGCTGCCAGTCTCGATCGTCTCAAAAAATCGTATAAGTCCTTGCAAGCTTTCTTCATGGTTCATAGACCGGTCACTTTGTGAATCAGTGAAAAATACCAGCGATAGGGCAAGAGTCTTGCCATTCTGAGCCAGTTCGTGAAGCCTTTGGGAAAATGAATATGGAAGACACCTTTTTCCATCCCGGTCACGATTTCCTGGGCTGCACGCCCGGCGCTGATCAGGCCGGGCATCACAAAGTTGTTTTGCGCGGTCGCTGGTGTGGCAACGAAACCGGGATTGATCATGTACACCGCATGTCCCCGCGGATGCAGATCGAAGTACAGCGATTCGCACAGATTGATCAGCGCCGCCTTGGTCGGGCCGTACACCAGCGCCTTGGGCAAACCCGAGTAACCCGCTACGGATGACACGATACCGATGCCACCACCGCCGTTCTTCTGACTGAGCAAAATCGGCAGCATCGCATCAATGCAGTGAAACACGCCCCGCAGATTCACGTCCAGCAATTGATTCACCACCGCCATATCAAAGCTATCGACACGCATTTCATTGTAGGCGCCGGCCACAATCAACATCAGATCCAGTCCGCCCCATTCTGCAAGCAGCTGATCGCGTGCGGAAAGAACTTGTGCATGTTGTGTCACGTCGAGTGTCAGGACCAGTGCTTGCGGATAGGTATCCGCAATTTCTTGGAGCGCATCCGTCTTGCGTGCCGAGATCGCCACACGCGCGCCTTTCTCGAGCAGCAGCTTGGCCGTCTCCGCACCTATGCCAGTCGATGCACCAATGATCCACACCCGCGCGCCACGCCAGTCCCGGATGAGCGGGTTCATCCCGCTGCCTGCAGGTTCATACAGCGTTGTCTGCGTGTCGTGCACCCGCAGCGCTTGCGGCGCTTGCATCATCACTGCGGCCTTTTGCGAAATGACAGGGTGACCTCGCCCAGCCTGATGCCAAATTTGCTCATGACCGCGCGGTTGATCATCACGTTCTCATCCATCTGGTACATCCAGTCATCGAAATTGACGTGATACACCTTGCCATCCACGGGGAGTGCCAGCACGTATTTCCAGTTGAGCGTGTTGCCACCGGTGGTACCATCGGCTTCGCCGATCACATCACCTGCTGTGCCGATGTAGCGGTTTGCGCCGACTTTCTTGAGCGTCCACACGCGTTTTTGCGTGGTGCCATCCGAGTAGGTGAAGTCTTCGTCCAGCGTGCCCGTATCGCCGTCCCAGCTGCAATGCATCACCACGGTGAAGCGCTTGACGACTTTGCCCGAGCGATCCTGAAAAATTCCCCACGCATCCACGGTGCCATTGAAGTAGGTTTTCAGGTCGAGCGCCGGCTGCTCGGCAGCGTAATCAGCGGGCGTCATTGTTGTCCCGCAGCCAGCCACTGCGATGGCCAGCACAAAGCTGATTGATCGTATCCATGCATTCACAATCCATCTCCATAATTTTTGTTTTGGTGTTGTCCCGGATTTCAGTTTCACACTTGCTTCAGTGGTGAACGCCACAAGAGCAAGCCCGCACCCACTTTCAGTCCACACGGCAGTAACGCATACCCGATCACGAGCGCGCGTAATCCTTCTTCACTTGCATGACCCGGCGCATAACCCAGCCAGTCCAGCAAAGGCAGTGAAATGCCTGCAGCGAGAGCAAGATTCAGCTTGGTCATCCAGCTCCAAAGCCCAAAATACGCACCCTCGCGCTGCCCACTATGCCCCGCCGCGCCGATCACGCCGGCCAGCAAGGCTGGCGGCAAAGCCAGATCTGCACCCAGCGCTGCACCCGACAACACACAAATCACCGCAAAGGCCACCAGCGCGCCACTGTCCAGCTGTGCCGTCCACACAAAAGCACTCACAGCAAGCAGCATGCCGGCCAGCCAGGCATTGGCTTCACCAATGCTTGAGGCCAGCTTCGCCCACACGGGCAATGCCAGTGCGGCGGCAAGGAAATACAGCACCAGAAACAAACCCGCATACTCCGGCAGCTGCAGTCTGTCTGAAGCAAAAAACATGAACAGCGTCGCTGGTATCGCAGCGGCAATGCCATTGACAGCGAAAACGGCCAGCAGCCAGCGAAACTGTCGGTCGCGCAAGGGCAGCATGACCGAGTGCGCTGGTGCATCCTCGACAGCGCGCAATAAGGCCTGCGGTGCAAAGCGCAGCAGCACAAAGGCGGTCACTGCAAGCAAAACAATAAAAACAACCGACAAGCCAGCCATGCCTATCAGCATCGGCAGCGCTGCCGCCATCACCACGCCGACCAAGGCACAGGCTTCGCGCGTTGCGGTCAGTCGCGCGCGTTCACCGCGTTGCTGCGTGAGGCTCGCGCCCCAGCTATTGTGTGCAATCGTCGCCATGCTGAAGCCCACATAGACCACCAGCAAACTCAAACCAAACCACAGATACAGATAATTCGTCGACATCATCGGCGGATGAAACAGCGCCAGATAACCCGCGCCCAAGGGCACCAGTGACATCAGCACAAAGCCGGCGTAACCCCGCTTCAGTGCTGACCTGTCCATCCATCCACCGAGGGCTGGATCAATGAAGGCATCAAACAATCTCGCTGCCAGCAAGAGACTGCCCACGGCCGTCAGCGACAATCCCAGCGTGCCCGCATACAGCTGCGGTACCACGACATATACGGGCAGCGCCAGCAGCGACAGTGGCAATCCGAACAAGCCGTAGGCAAATAAATGCCTGAGGGAGAACTTCATTCCAGACTTCTCTGTTTATACAAGGTGGAGCCCGGTCATTTCGTATTCAGCAAAAGCTGACGCAATTTCGGTGCAGATGTTTTCGGGTGTAACCAGATACCAAAAAAAGCAGGACCGAATTCGGGGTCGGCAACATCACCGACGGGTTTGCCATTGAAAAAAAAGCGCGATGGCTGCCCAGGCGTGAAAATGCCCGTCAGTTGATGGCCTTCTTCCACATTCGGGAAGATTTTTTTCATATCCACCAGCCATTGATCATGTTGTGCGTTGGTGCCTATCCCCAGTTTTTTGATTTCATCAATGCTGGCGATGGCAATTTTTTCACCATACAGTGTTCGCGTATATTCCAGTTCCAGTGCAAAAGGGCTGCCCGCCCATCCCGTCGCGGTAACTTTTGTTTTGTCGCCCCACAGGCGCGCTTTGTAGATACTCAGACTAAACCACCGAAACATCCCCTGTCCGACCAGTGTGGCCTCGGGCAGCGCTTGCCGTACGTAAGCCGGCGATGACTGCGCAATCGCCGACAGAGGCAGCAGGAATGCAACCAGAGCCAGCAAGAAAATTCGTTGGCATACCGCTGTCATCATTGTTTCTGTAATGTGAACTGATACAGATCGATGCTGCCGGCACGGAATCCCGCTTCGCAATAAGACAAATAAAAGCGCCAGGTTTGAATGAATGCGCGGTCAAAACCCTGCGCTTCCACCTCGGGCAGTGTTTTCATGAAGGCGGCATGCCAGAGTTCGAGTGTGCGCGCATAGTCCAGACCAAACGCGAGTTCATTGACCACCTGCAGTCCATGACGTTCGGCATGAGCACGAAATACCGAGGGCGACGGCAGCATGCCGCCGGGGAAAATATATTGCTGAATGAAATCAGTGCCGGTGCGATAGCGCTCGAACAGTGAATCATCAATCGTGATGGTTTGTATGCAGGCGCGACCGCCTGTCTTTAGCCTTTGCGCGACACACTCGAAGTAGCTATCCCAGTAGGATTCACCGACAGCTTCGAACATCTCGATCGAAGCGATTGCATCAAATTCACCGTCGGCATCACGATAATCCTGCAGCCTGAGTTCGGTCTGTTCGCCCAGTCCTGCAGCTTGCAAGCGTTGCCGTGCGAATTCAAGCTGCTCGGTCGAGAGCGTCAGCCCCGTGAGGTGTAGGCCGCGCTTTGCAGCAAGTTCGGCAAAGCCACCCCAGCCACAACCGATTTCCAGAATGCGGCTGCCGGCACTCACGTGCAGTTCGTCATAGATGCGCTCGTATTTGGCGGTTTGTGCTTCTTGCAGCGTTGCCTGCGGCTTGGCAAACAGCGCGCTTGAATAGGTCATCGACGGATCCAGCCACAGCCGGTAAAAGCGATTGCCGATATCGTAGTGCGCATGAATATTGCGACGACTGCCAGCGCGCGAATTGCGGTTGAAAAGGTGGCGGATGCGATAAACCAGGCTGCCCCACCAGCTGCCATAAATCGCCGTTTCCAGAGCATTGCGGTTGTAGATGAAGAGCTTGAGCAGGCCGGTCAGGTCATCGGTATGCCATTGCTGGCTGATGAAGCTCTCGGCAAATCCGATATCACCGGATTTCATCACCGCGATGCAAGGTTCCCAGTTCTTGAGTGTCAGAGTGACCGGTGCGCTGTCATCGCCAAAATGCAGCACGTTCCCATCCGGGCATTTCAGCTTCAGCGAGCCATGCTCAAGCCGTCGCAACATTTGCAGCACGATGCGTGCCTGTGTCGGCAGCGCGGCAGATTGAAGATAGCTGCCGGCAATTTCATCATTGAGGGCACGTGAGGGGGACAGTGGTTTATTCATCGGCTCAGTGAAGAAGAAGGTGGCAAAGGTTTGCTGAAGAACGGCACGCGCTTGATGAACAGTCGCAGCGCCTGCCAGTGAATGCGGGCAATCACGCCCAGGGTCATCAGCGGATGACGCAGAAAGGCTTCGGTGGCACTGGCATTGGAGAGTGGTGAGAGTGCCCCAGACACACTGGTGAGCAGCAGCGGGCCTGCGTTGTCGTCGTAGTCAATGCGCGCGACGATACGCTCGATATCTCGGTTATCGATGGTTTGCGTGGTGCGCATGAAGCGAAAGCGGTAACTGCCCTCGACGGCGCAGAACGGCGATACATGGAATACTTTTTTCGCGGTCAGCGATACGCCCCAAGGCATCACGTCGCCGGTGTCGAGCAGATAGCAGTGACGCTCGCCGAAGGTATTGTTCACCTCGCAGACAATCGCACGCAATTCACCATTGCTTCGGTGGCAGTACCAGAACGAGACCGGGTTGAATACATAGCCCAGTACCCGGGGAAAGGTTTGCAGCCAGATTTCGCCATCGGCATCTTCAACCTGCTCGCTTTTAAGCAATTGGTCTATCCATTGCAGCAGCGGTGTTTTGCCATCACCATGATCGCGATCGTAGAAGGACATCAGATTGAAGCGATTGCGTGAGCACAAACGACTGGGCAGCGCCGCATCACCCAAGGTACGCAAAGGCAACATCAGTGTGAACACACCGTAGCTGAAGGTGTTTTGTGCGGGGCGCAGACGACTGTGTCTTACCTGACCCATACTCAACAATGCCTGCTTGGGCAGCTTTTGCATGATGGCCTCCGTCACGCAGCGTGGCGCGCTTGTAACTGCGACTGTTGTTCGATGGCGCGCGCAACCGACAAGCCGGATTTGAGGCCATCTTCGTGGAATCCGTAACCCGTCCATGCGCCGGCGAACCAGGTATTGCGCTCACCTTGAATGCCAGGCAGTGCCTGTTGTGCAGCAATGGCGGCGCTGTCGAAGACCGGATGGGCATAATCAAAGCGACCCATGACGCTCGCAGGATCCGGTTCGGACAAAGGATTGAGTGACACGATCACTGGCGTTTTGCACGGCAGCGGCTGCAGCATGTTCAGCAGATAGTGAACGCAGACACGCGGCTCTTGAGTACCGGCGCTTTCATAGTTCCAGGCCGACCAGGCTTTCTTGCTGGCTGGCAGGCAGCTGACGTCCGTGTGAAGTACTGCGTGGTTGGGCTGATAGCCCACCGCAGAAAGAATTTTTTTCTCTTCAGCGCTGGCGTCGCTCAGGATGGCAAGGCTTTGGTCGCTGTGGCAGGCAAGCACGACCTGGTCGTACATGAGGCTGCCCATCGCAGAATCCACTTTCACTTGCCGCAGTGCGCCGAGATCGACACGCGACACCGATCTGACCGGTGTCTTGAGATATTTGTTCGTGATCTCTTTGAGCAGTTGAATCACATAATGTCGAGCGCCGCCCGTGACGGTATGCCACTGAGGCCTGTCATTTACCTGAATCAATCCGTGGTTATGACAAAAGCGCACGAAAGTCGCGAGGGGAAACGCGAGCATCTGCTCGGTGGGACAAGACCAGATGCAGCCCGCCATGGGTAGCAGATACCAGTCGCGGAACTCCGTGCTGTACTGGCGCTGAACAAGAAAATCACCGAGTGGCATGTCATCCATCGCGCTGCCACTTTGTGCCATCTGCGTCGTTTCACGATTAAAGCGAAGAATATCTTTGATCATTCGCAGGAAGCGCGGATTGAACAGATTTCGCCTTTGCGCGAAGACGGTATTGAGGTTGGCACCCGCCCATTCAAGCGTGCGCGCGCCGGGTTGATCCGAGAGCGGTAGTTTGCAGGAGAAGGACATGTCGCTGGCTGAGGTATTGACTTTGATGTCGTCAAACAGCCGGACAAGATTCGGATAAGTGCGGTGGTTAAAAACGAGAAAGCCGGTGTCCACACCGAAGGTCTTGCCCTCGACGGTAATGTCCACCGTATTTGTGTGACCGCCAAAGTAATCGCCTGCCTCGTAAAGCGACACTTCGTGTCCCGTGCGGGCCAGTTGCCACGCCGCTGAAAGTCCGGAGATTCCGGAGCCAATCACTGCGATCTTCATCGTTTTGATATCCCGCATGAATAAAAAAGCTGTGACGCCCGTCAGGGAGAATACGGGTTGGGGGAAGATCGCCCCGACATGCCACCAGCATGCGCTGGGAGGCATCACAGCAAAAACCGTTTCGGATGACGCGCATCCGCGTCACTCACTTCGTCGAGAGTGCCTTTTCGATAGCGGCCAGCAAGGCTTTGTCATTTGGCCCCGTGGTGCTGCCGTAATGACTGACGAGCTTGCCTTCGCGATCGATCAGGTATTTGTTGAAGTTCCAGCTGGGTGCCTTACCACTGGTCTTGGCCAGGGCAGCGAACAGCGGGTGGGCTTCTTTGCCCTTGACGGCTGTTTTCGAAAACATCGGAAACTTCACGCCATAGGTGTTGTAGCAAAAGTCGGCGATTTCCTTGCTGTCGCCAGGCTCCTGACTGAAATCATTCGAAGGAAAGCCGAGAATCACCAAGCCTTTGTCTTTGTACGTCGCATACAGTTTTTCCAGCCCTTCGTATTGCGAGGTAAAACCGCAATAGCTCGCCGTGTTGACGACCAGCGTGACCTTGCCGGCGTACTGACAAAGGTTTTGTGGCGAGTCATCCTGAAGACGGCTGTGCTTGAAGTTCAGCAGGGTGGGGCATTCACCCGCCAGACTTGCGCGCGGCGTCAAAGCCAGCAGTGTCATCAGGCCCAGGAAACTGACCATGACCCACCACGTTCTCGGTATTGCGCGTATCTTCGACTGGCTCATTGTGGGAATACCATAAAGTTTTAATTTAGACTGCCGGGTCATTCTAGCGCATTCACGGAAATTGTGTGACTGTCCGTAAGCTTTTTTCTGGTTATTTTCGAAAAAGCAAAAGCACCAGGATTTCTGCGGCATTTGGACGGTAATAATTTATTTATGACAACTTTTTGGCCCCACTTATGCGTCATCTGATCCTGGTTCTCGGCGACCAGTTAAGTTTTACCAGCCCGGCGTTCGAGGACTTCGATCCGGCTCAGGATGCCGTGCTGATGATCGAGGCGCCGGGCGAGGCAAAGGCGGTTTGGTCGCACAAGGCCCGTATCGCCCTCTTTTTGTCAGCGATGCGGCATTTCGCCAATGGCTTGGCGGAGCGCGGCTGGCCATTCCACTATGTGCAAATCGATGATCCGGTCGATCCCGGTTTCGATGAACGTCTGCGGCAGGCCTTGCGCCAGCATCGACCCCAGGCCTTGCGGCTGGTGGAGCCCGGCGAGTGGCGCATGGCGCAGCAGATACAAAGCGTCGCTCGTGATGAGGGCGTGGTCTTGCATCTGCTGGATGACACGCATTTTCTGTGCAGTCGGGCTGAATTTGCTGATTGGGCGCGAGGCAAGAAAGAGCTGCGCCTGGAGTTTTTCTATCGCGTGATGCGAAAAAAATTCGCCGTCATGATGGACGGCGCCGAACCGGTCGGCGGGCAGTGGAATTTCGATGCCGAGAACCGCAGTGCCTATCCCAAGCGCACCGGTCCCGGCGTGATCCCGCCGCCCGCCGCATTCGCGCCCGATGCAGTGACGCTGCAAGTGATCGAGTTGGTGGAAAAACTTTTTCCCGACCACCCCGGTTCGCTTGCGCAGTTTGCATGGCCGGTCACCAGAGAGCAGGGCTTGGAGGCTTTGGCGCGTTTTATCGATCAGCGCCTGAGCAAATTCGGTGATTATCAGGATGCGATGTGGACCGATACGCCGCTCGGCTGGCATTCCCTGTTGTCAGCGGCGCTCAATTTGCATTTGCTCGATCCGCGCGAAGTCATCGCGGCAGCGGAGCAGGCCTGGCGCCGGGGCCATGTCACCATCGAGAGTGCAGAGGGTTTCATACGACAGGTACTGGGTTGGCGCGAGTTTATTCGTGGTGTGTACTGGACCGATATGCCGGCAATGGCCAAGGCAAACCACTATGACCATCAGCGCGACCTGCCGGATTGGTTCTGGAACGGCAAAACCGGAATGGCGTGTGTGCGTGACAGCCTGAAGCAAACGCTGGAGCTCGGTTATGCGCATCACATTCAGCGGCTGATGGTGACGGGTAATTTCGCCTTGCTTGCTGGCTTGTCGCCGCAGCAGGTATGCGACTGGTATCTGGCCATTTATGTGGATGCGATTGAGTGGGTCGAGCTGCCAAACACGGCTGGCATGGCATTGCATGCCTGTGGTCCGCGTTTCACCAGCAAGCCGTATGTGGCGAGCGGCGCCTACATCAACCGCCAGAGCAATTATTGTTCGGGTTGTCGTTATGATCCCGCGAAACGGACTGGGGAGACTGCCTGCCCCTTCACCACCTTGTACTGGCATTTTATTGACGCGCACGAAGCGACGCTGTCTTCGAACCCAAGAACGGCGCTGATGGCGAAAAATCTGCAAAAGCTGGATGCAGCCGAGCGGGAGGCGATACGGATTCGTGCCGGGCAGATGCTTGGTTCACTCAACGACTTGTAAGTTTGGGCTCCAGTAAAAGTAACCCACAAGTCGTTCCGGTCATCAATCGAACGGTCATACTTTGTTGGTAGAATCCGCACACATTATTCACGCAGGAACTTCAACAAATGCTGTACCCCGAACTCTTTCGCTCGCTTGAGCAGGTCCGCTGGAACATGGAAACCGATATTCCATGGGGCGAGTTCGATCCTGCGCTGCTGTCTGACGAGCAGGCGCAGACCATACGCATGAATGCGATTACCGAGTGGTCAGCCTTGCCCGCGACGGAAATGTTTTTGCGTGATAACCGCAATGACAGTGACTTTTCTGCCTTCATGTCCGTCTGGTTTTTCGAAGAGCAAAAGCATTCGCTGGTACTGATGGAATATCTGCGCCGTTTTCGCCCCGAGTTGGTGCCGACCGAAGCAGAGCTGCACAACGTGCGCTTCGAATTCGATCCGGCACCGCCGCTGGAAACGCTGATGCTGCATTTTTGCGGCGAGATACGACTCAATCATTGGTATCGCTGTGCTGCCGACTGGCACACCGAGCCGGTAATCAAGCACATCTACAAAGTCATTAGCCAGGATGAAGCGCGGCATGGTGGTGCCTACTTGCGCTACATGAAAAAAGCGCTGGCAGAGGTGGGGGATAACGCCCGTGTCGCCTTCGCAAAAATTGGCGTGTTGATGGCCTCGGCTCGGCGTACCGACAAGCCGCTGCATCCGACCAATCTGCATGTCAACCAAGCGCTCTATCCCAACGATACGGTGCAGAGTCGCCTGCCTGATCCCAACTGGCTTGAGGCCTGGCTGGACCACCAGATTCATTTTGACGGCGAGTGGGAAAAGAAAGTGGTTGACCGGATTTTGCACAACCTCTCTTTGCTTTTCGAGCGCAGCTTTGAATCGGTGCAGGAGCTCAATCGCTATCGCAAGGAAGCCCTGGCACGCCTCGATCCGCAGGCAAAAGCCTCAGCCTGATCTCTGGCCCGCGCCGCGCACTTCGCTTGCTCGGTGTCGTCGAGGAGACTGCCCCGCACAGGGAACCAGCAGCGTCCTGCGATGATGCTCTTACTGCACTACACTAAAGGCTCGCTCGCGCGGCGCGACTGCGCGTGCGGGCGACACCCAACGAGGACAGCCAATGAAACGAAGAACGCTGGTGCAAGCATTATTCATCGGCCTGATCGCGCCCGGCCTGGCGCGCGCCGAGAAGAAAACGCAGATTGACGTGTTCAAAACATCGAGCTGCGGTTGTTGCGTCGAGTGGATCACCCATTTGGAGCAAAACGGCTTCGAGGTGATTGCGCACAACGTACCGAAAACCGGCCCGTACCGGCTTCGTTTCGGTGTGCCACCCGACATGGCATCCTGTCACACCGCCATGGTGGATGGTTACGCGCTGGAGGGTCACGTGCCCGCGCAAGAAATTCGTCGCTTGCTCGCTGAGCGCCCAAAAGGCATAGGCCTCGCCGTGCCCGGCATGCCGGTCGGCAGTCCCGGCATGGAGGTCGAGGGCACACGCAGAGATGCGTTCGATGTGATCTTGTTCGGCGAAGATGGCAGCCGCAAGGTTTTTCAGCACTACGACGCACGCTCCTGATGGGTATAAGTCGCCATGCGTGGTCGAACTCGATAATCGCCTGCCGGTTGCGACCTGAGCACTAGCCTTCCTTGGCCCGCGTCGTGGACTCAGATAATCGGTGCAGCCTTTTTTTGGGGTAAAGGTCTGTGGTGTCGCGCACACATTCCTGAAATTTTTTCGCCCCACCTGAGCTCAGTGTTTTACATTCGCCCCGCCGCGTGAATACAGGGAGGCGCTGAACAAATCCACGTTTTATGGCGAGCCAGCATGGCTGTGTAACGCGGGGCCCAGAAAATCAAGGGCTTGTCGCGATGCATTTAGCTATCAAAGTGTCTGGTTTTGCTAAATCAGCGCTTCCATAGATATTTGTTCGGTCAGGAGAAATGCACAACCGCTCAAGTCAAAATAATGGAAGTTGAAATCGATTTGCCCTCATTCCTGACTGCCGGTGATGAGCAGCGTTTTTTTCAGGGACTGAAAGATTTGACTGCTGTTCGCGAATTCCAGCTGAATGATGGGCGATTAGTGTTGAGGATGGAAATACGATTTCTCACGAGGAAAGCATCAAGAGAATTCATCGCGCTGCTCACCCGCTATCAGGTATCGCTGGTGCCGCTCAGGTGTTTGTCCGCCACGAACAAAAAATTTGCCTGGCTGGCAGAACCTGAGGCGTACTGGCACCAGAGCATGTTTGGCGATCCGCAGGCGGAGCCCGAGCGCAAAGTCATCAATGGCTGACAGGCCGCTGGTGTCCGAACACTGACACTGCAGCAGCCCTCTCACAGCACTTCAAAAAAGAAGTTACTGATGATGGTGATGCTCATGCATCTGCTCATGTTGCCCGGATTTTTGGGGCGCTACCGCCTCCATGACCGTGACCGTGAGCTGTACCTTGCCCGCCTTGCGGAAGCTCAGTTGCATGGGAAAGCTGTCACCGGCCTTCAGTGGCTTTTTCAGGCCGATCAGCATGATGTGATAACCCTGGCCAGATTTCATTTCAATTTTTTCGCCCGCTTTGATTTCGAGACGTTCAAGCGCGCGCATTTTCATGACATCGCCTTCCATTGTCATGGTGTGAATTTCAACCTTGCCAGCGATGGGCGCCGCAACGGACTGCAGCACATCATCGGCCTTGCCTTGATTTTCAATGGTCAGAAAAGCGGCGCCATTTGACTGATTGCCGACGCTGGCGCGCGCTTGCGCCTGTTCCACATGAATGTTGCCAGCGTGTGTGCCATGTGCGTGAAGCAGGCTGGTAGCCAGTAAGGCGGCGAGTGCAATCATGAGTCGATTCAGCATGGGGATCCTCAATATAAAAAGTCGCTATCGTCGAATTATAGGCGCAGGAAGAAACTGAACTCATCAGCAGCGGCGACGAAGGCGTTTCCAACTTCTTGCCGTACCCTGCGTTGGGACGACCGTACTGGTTGCGGCGACCGTGAAATTCCCAACGTCATCCCGGCGCGTGCCAGGATCCTGGGTCTTTCGAAAAGTTGCTGGTCCGGTCACATCATCGCCTGCTTGGGAAGCTACCTAGCTGCCGCTGGCAAAGTCATTCTGTCGCCAGGCTTCGTACACGGTGACAGCAACAGCGTTGGACAGATTCAGGCTGCGGTTACCTGCACGCATCGGTAGTCGGATTCTTTGTGAGGATGGAAAGGATTCCCGCAGACTGACCGACAAGCCGCGTGTTTCCGACCCAAAGACAAAGACATCACCAGGATGGAAGCGCAACTCGGCAAAGACGGCTGAGCCATGGGTAGTCATGGCGAACAGCCGCAATGGGTCGGGCTGCTGTACTTCGAGGAACGCGGCCCAGTCACGGTGGACTTGCATGTCTGCGTATTCGTGATAATCCAGCCCAGCCCGCCGCATCTTCGCATCATCCAGTGGAAAGCCCAGGGGCTCGATTAAATGCAGATGAGCCCCGGTATTGGCGCACAGACGGATGATATTGCCGGTGTTCGGCGGTATTTCGGGTTCGACCAGCACCACGTGAAACAAGCTTGCCTCCGCATAAGTTCATTTTTCCGGTGTTCGTGCAAACACGGCATTCGTCACCCGTTTTGCGCCATGTCGTTTCAGGCAGGCGGCGAGTTCGTTGAGGGTGTGGCCGGTAGTCATCACGTCGTCCACCAGCAGCACATGCTGATTGCGCACGGACGCATTCAGCTGTACCGCAAAAGCGCCGCGCATATTAACCCGTCTTTCTCCGATCGGCAGTCTGGCCTGCGGCTGCGTATCCCGAACTCGCACGCACATTTGAAATTGCAAGGGTATGTTGGTGTGGCGTGAGACCGAGCGCGCAATTTCGCCAGCCTGATTGAAGCCGCGCTGCGCCAATCTTGTTTCAGACAGCGGTACCGGAATGATCACGTCGGGAGTATCGATGATTTGCTTTTGGATCGCGTTTGCCAGCATCTGCCCGAATGATTGTGCCAGTGGCAGGCGGGAGCGAAACTTCAGGTCTTGTACCAGCATGTCCGAAGGTGCCGCGTAATCGCAAGCGACGATAGTGGCGTCAAATGCGGGCGGTGTTCGCAAACAGATGCCGCAGATTTTCGCATGAACATGCAGCATTCTCCTTCCGCAGATCTCGCAACGCACGGGTATGTTCGCAAAAAATTGCAGGCTGCACGTGGTGCAGATCGCATGTTGACTATCGCCATGACAAAGAGCGCAGCTGCCGGGCAGCATGCTTTCAAGGATCGTACCAATGCGACGGAAGAATGAAGGCAAATGGGCGCCATGCATAGCCAATATGTGCATGTTGAAAAAGTTCAGGAGGCTCTGACAAAAGCCGCTGGCCAGGCGCACCGTCGCATGCAGTACATCTCGTACGGCAAGACGGGGTAACGACACTAGTGGCTTGTTGTCAGAGCCTCTCAGTACCATGTTGAGTCTGCTGCGGTACACTGCGCCGAATAATTTCATGGCGGTCGTGCGTCTTGCGCATGAGGTTTGCCAATTAAGCGACCTACCCCATTCATCTCATGAGCTTGCCTGCAGGCGTTCTGGTTTACTGATGGCCTCCTCCTTTTCTCCCCAAGAGCCTCAGCGCGTCAGCGCGCCGATTTCGCTGGCGCAGATTCGCCGTCTCTTTGCCCGTCCCGAGCGGGTGGCGCAATCCCAGTTTCTGCGGCGCGAGATTGCCGGTCGCATGTTCGAGCGACTGTCGCTGATCAAAATCGATCCACGGCAGGTGCTGGATGCCGGCTGTGGCGAGGGCGATGATTTGCTCACGCTGCGTCAGAATTTTCCGCGGTCAGCAATGCTGGGATTGGATGCTGCGATGGGAATGCTGCGTGAAACGCGGCAACGCGAAGCTCGCTCATGGTCGGGCATGCAGAGGCTCATGCGCGCGCTACGCGTGCGCGGTCAGGATCGTTCAGCAGAGTCTGCGCTGGTTTGCGCGGATTTTGGTCAGCTGCCTTTGAAAGCTGCGGCGATGGACCTGGTCTGGTCCAACCTCGCCTTGCATTGGCATCCACAGCCGCATCTTGTTTTGGGCGAGTGGGCGCGCGTGCTGCGTGTTGATGGCTTGTTGATGTTTTGCTGTTTCGGACCCGATACGTTCAAAGAATTGCGTGAAGCCGCGGCGGTGACAGGTCATCATGTGCGCGTACTCCCTTTTGTGGATTTGCATGATTACGGCGATATGCTGGTCAATGCGGGTTTTGCGTCACCCGTCATGGATATGGAAAAACTGAATATCACTTATTCATCAGCGGCGAAATTGCTGGCCGATGTGCGGGCATTCGGTGGTAATCCGCTGGAAGATCGCTCGCGTGGGCTGATGTCACGCCGGCAGGGACAGTCATTGGAGCGCGCGCTGGAGCGGCTGGCGGACCGGGATGGCCGGCTCAGTCTCACAGTCGAGGTCGTCTATGGCCACGCTTTTCGGGCCAGACCACGCACCACTGGCACGGGAGAGCCTATTGTTCATTTTGAGCGCCGGAAAATTTGAACAACCTGTGCAAAATTTGACTATCGGGTTAAGTCTTGTAAAGACGCCTTGACAGTTGGCGACAGTTATTCTTTTCGCTTATACTCCGCAAGCTTTGGGCTAGTCATTGCCCACCGATTTTCCAGAGTGGATGTGGTGAGATGGCGACGCGAGAATGGGTCTTGAAGAAAAATTGCTCGATTTCGCCAAGGCAGCTGGCCAAGGCGTATTTGGCGATCTGTT
>JAIXXZ010000089.1 GCA_027490465.1 Oxalobacteraceae bacterium | reverse complement strand
TAGGCACCATAAATCACTTCGGGTGGCGGGCTAAACGGCGGACGATACCCGGGTACGACGGTGGTGTATTTGGCTGTGTCAAAGTATTTTTCTACGCTAACTCCCAGCGTTGTCACTGGCGGCGTCACACCAGAGGGAAGCCCGGTTGTGTTAATGAGTGCGTTGGTAGCCTCGATTAGAGTTATTCCGTTGGCTGCAGCTTGCATTGAATCTCTTTCTGCAGCGTCTTTGGGTATGAAAAATAACTTTACCCGATCCGGCGAAAGTGTCTCGCGAGTGATTCCAACGTATTCGTAAGAAATTGGATTGCCACTCTGATCACGATAAACGACAAGGTCACCTGAATTTCCGCCGGTTCCGGGTGTAATTCCCTCTACAATCTTTGTTTGAACGAGAGACCACCAGGCGGCGGCGTTTGGGATGCCAGTTAGATCAGGCTCAGGTGTGAGAAGCGCAGCGCCCAATCTCGAATAGCTGACGTTTTGAGCATCAAGCAATGGTTTTGCCGCTACCAGTTTTATCACTGAATCAAGGATCTTACGGTTTCTTTCCAACTCTGCTGGGGATAGCGAAGTTAAACCAACAAAACCCCCAGGTGCAACGGGACTGAGAGTCGCCTTTGATAGATCGGTGTTGTTGATATCCGTAACCGAGGCAATCACGGGTGCAACAAATGGTGAGGGAAACAAACTCGGGTCAACTGTACTGAGGTCTGTGGTTGCGGTATCCCACTTAGCAATACTCTGCGGATAAAGCGCAATCTCCTCATTAATCAGCTCAATCGCATCAACGATCTTGTCCAGATTGTCTTTTTCGGTTTTTAGCGAACCAAAAAGCTGCGAGGCCGTGTACGCAAGCGTGCCGACGGTCTGATTGGCGAGGTTGATGCTTTCCAGATCAGTCGCGGCGGTGATGTTGGACTCGGTGTTTTTCAGTTCCCAGGGCGTGTCCAGCCCCTCGGTAATGATGATGTTTGGCATGCGGATTCCCCTGGAGATATCAGATGATCTGTTGCGGATCGGTCACTGGTAGTGACGTAATCAGATCAAAAGTTCCTGCGGCCAGAATGGACACGACCGGCGCGATTGGCCGGTCGTTTCAGAAAGATAGCAGGGAAAGAGTTGCGCGATTGCGACATCGCGCTGGGCAGGGTTTTACTCGGGTTTGCTACCGGGTTTTGCGTAAGAGGGCACGCCATCCACCGAGGCGGCTGCGTTCGGTTTGGATTGCTGGCGGTTGTAGGAAACCGCGCGGTCTTTGTCCTTGCTGCTTTCGCGCTCACGGGCAAGTTCACGCTCGCGAGCGAGTTCGCGTTCACGGGCGATTTCTCTTTCTTTCGCAGCTTCACGCTCGCGTGCCAGTTCGCGTTCTCTGGCGGCCTCGCGCTCCCGTGTACGCTCCCTTTCGCGTGCCAGCTCGCGCTCTTTGTCTTTGATTTCCTTGTCACGACGGGCGTTGGCAGCCGCCAGCTCCTGAGCAGCTTCTTTTTCGCGCTGCTTTTGCTGTGCTGCAATCGACTCGACATCTTTTTTAATGACATCGACATTCGATACCGAGCCCTGCAGACTATTGACCTGAGTTGACAATTCCCGCACCGCACGCGATTGCTCTTTAAGGAGCGCATCAAGACCGCTCAGCTGATCGAGCAGGGCGGCTTCATCATTCTCCGATTTGGCAGCTGTGATTTTTTTCACGTTGGCTGTTTTGTTGGCAGCCTGCGCAGTTTTGGTCGAGGTGTTGGATTTATTCGCGCCCTCGGCTTTCTGCTCGGGTTTCTGATCAGATTTCTGTTCGGTTTTTGTCGCCGGTTTCTCGGATTTCTGAGCCGGCGCTGGAGGTGCCTCAGCGGGTGCGGCTTCCTTGCGGGTAGGTAGTTTGCCTGAATCAACCAGACGCGCGATCTTGTCCTCGATGGCTTGCTGCACCGATTGCGTGTTTTCCTGCTTGAGGTTCAGCTCTTCGAGTGCGGCATGAATGTCATCCATGGTTTCCATGCGGCGCTTGAGATCAACTGCGCGCTTGCCCACGGCCAGCAGCATTTCATCCAGCTGCTCAACCTTGCCATGCAGCTGCACGGTCATGAAGCTGAAGGTGCCTGCAGTACCCACCAGGACAGCGGCAGCCAGAGCGAGAACGACCTTGGCTTGCATACTGGTTTTTTTTGCGCCATCAATGAGCTTTTCTGCAGCCTTGTTGACGTGAGTGCCCGTGGTCGCAACCGCAGAAGCGGAGCGGTTGGCGACTTCGGCGGCATCGAGCACGATACCCATCAGCGATTCGAGCTGCTGCGAGGCCGATCGATTGTTCTCGACCAGAATTTGTACTGCCTCAAGCGCGCGCTTGGCGGTATCCTGCGGCACTGCGATGGTGCCATCGGGCAGGACGGTGTCTCCGCTCATGGCGGCATTCGCAGCAGCAGCTTCTTCTTCGCTTAATGCCGGCGGCGGCGGTGCAGGCGTAAAACCGTCACCGGTGGCTGCTGAAGCGGCCTGTTCGTCTTTGGCGTCGTCGCTCATCGTCCTATCCGTTTCCCAAGTCTCTTGACTGCGTCTTCAAGTACATCCAGCTGCGCGCTCACCTTGGAGGTCATTGCGCCCAGATTTTGTATGCGTTCTTCCAGGTGTATCGACAGCACCCAGGGTGCTGCGTTTTCTTCGGTCATGAACACCATGTCCGGCTCTGTCGGTTCCTGAACAGCTTCTGCCGTGGCCGGCTGATCTTCGGCAGGCGTGTCGTGCTCGCCGCTGCCGGCAGAATCAGGGATATCGGCCCAGTGGTCCTGCAATTTCCGCTGGTCTGACGGGCCTTCACCATCTTCACTCTGACGCAGCAGAGCTTTGCCCTCTGCGTCGCGCATGTCGCGAATGTCAGACGGGCCATCGCCATCCTTCGCACCGGCCTTTATCTGCGGGCCATCGGCATCTTGCATGGCGCGCGCATCCGAAGGACCCTCGCCATCGTTCGCTCCGGCGGGCGCCGCCTTGCCGTCGGCATCGAGCATGGCGCGCATGTCGGAGGGGCCATCACTATCGCCCGCACCGCTCGATATGGCCTCGCCTTGCGCGTCTTGCATGGCGCGCTGGTCGCTCGGGCCATCGCCGCTGCCAGCGCCGGCGGTGGCACCGCCGCCATTGGCATCGCGCATCGCGCGTATATCCGAGTCACCGTCACTTTTACTGTTGTCTGCTGCTACTGCGGCACCGCCCTCAGCGTCGTGCATTTGCCGGATCTCGGCGTCACCGCTGCCATCACGCAGCGATCTAGTATCCGAAGGTCCGCCTTCCTGATCTTTGACGGCACGCTGGTCGCTCGGTCCTTTCGCAGCCCTGACTTTCTTGCGTGCGTGTCCCTCCGCAGCCGCGACTTCGACGTGTTCGTCAGAACGAAAGACCTGCGATTCTTCTTCAGACATGCGCTACCTTTTCAATTACGCGAGGCGCTCTTATCGATTCACCGGCTGCAGCTCACTCTGCAGAGGTTTCACTGGTCGTAGCCAGGAATCCGATGGTATGCCGTCCTTGCGCAGGAAGGCTCTGGCTTCCTTTTTGTTCGCAAACGGTCCCGAAATCAATATGTAACGTACGCCCTTTTTCGGAGATCTGACCGCAGCAATCTTGGCACCCGACAGCTCACGATAAGCCGCACGCAATTCCTGCGCTTCGGCCATCGATTTCACTGCCACATGTTGCACAAAAAAGCTGCCAGCCGGTACCTCACGGATCATCTGGTCAACCCCTCGCTCCGAGCGCGGCGCAAGCGGATCCTCTGCAGCTGCCTTGGTGGTCGAAGCGTCAGCCGCGTTTGCAACGCTGGCGGAGGTTTCGGCCGGCCTGGCTTTATCCGCTGGCTTGGAAGACCCGGTGTCGGCCGGTCTCGCGACCTCTGCGACCGGAGGAGGCTTTGCCGCGCCGGTTTCACTCTTGTTAGCAGATGAATCGGCGGCAGGCGGCGGAACTGAAGTCTTTGCCTCGGCTGCTGTCGCCGATTCTGGCTTGGAATCTGGCTTTGCCTCGGGCTGGGCAGTGGCGGGCTTGCTGGCCACTTGTGCCACGACGGTCATCATCCAGGCCGGCAGGTTTTGCTTCAGAGTTGGCGAGTTCGCCAGCATCGGGGCCAGCCGCTGCGGGAACAGCAGGGCGATCGTGCCAATTGCAACGGACAACAACAGCACAAAGGCCAAGGTCCAGCCGAGCGCCGTTTTGAGTAAAGGACGCTCAGGGGTCTCGGAAAAAACCGATACCGGTTCAAGCTCTTCCGGCGCGTCATCCCTGGCGCTTGAGGCCTGCTGCGACTTTTGCGCGGGCAAATTTTTCCGGACTTTTGCATCGGACAGCTGGCGCTCGTAGCTACCGGGCTCTTCGACTGTCTGCGGGATTTTGACCTCGGCAAAGCCGGTGGCGGCCAATACTTTTTTGACTTCGACTTCAAAGCCCATTGCTCGCGCCACTTTGAGCAGGGATTCGCCTTCGGCGCGCGTGGGTTGCTCCAATGGCCAGCGCAGCAGGCGTTGCCCGAAGTTGTCCAGATTTTTTTCGTGTTGCGCTATGCCCATGCGGTCCATTAGCAGTATCAGCGACACGTTCGCACCGGGGAAGTCTTGAACGAGCCGTGCCAGTAACTGAAGGTCGCGCGCGCTGATGGCTTTGGCATCATGGGCGATCAGCACGCGGCGTGGGGCAGGCGAGTTGTCGCCATTACGCGCATCTTCTAATGAGAGTCCGCCGAGTATCTGGTTGAATCGGTCGAGCAGCGCCTCGGTGTTCTGGGGCAGGAAGACCTCGATCTGCAGATCGGGCATCTTGCGCAGTTTGTTGATGACGATACGGCCGTAATGATCAAGCACACCGTCATGGCTGCTGGACAGCGAAAGCGACAGACTTTGCTGCTGTACAGCCTGCATCACATAATCGAAACGGCGACGATCCGCGGTGCGAAGGAAGATGCCTTCGCTGCTCACAGTGTCGTTGCTCACATCCTGCGCGGTATCGATCATGATGTCGCCTCTTCAGTTTCCAGCTTGCCGTTGGCATCGAACTGCATGTTGGGCGGTACCTTGGGTTGCGGACGCTGCACCGGCGGCGCACCTGGCCGCACGCTGGCAAGGTTAAATATATACGCGATGACTTGTGCGACCGCATAGTACAGGTCTTCGGGCACGGGGCGCTCGAGCTCTGTAGTGAAGTAGAGCGCACGCGCCAGTGGCGGTGCCTGGAAAATTTCGATACCGTGCTTTTCTGCCTCTTCCCGGATACGCGCTGCGACCGCATCGGCGCCCTTGGCCAGCAGTATCGGGGCGCTGTCACCATTCGGGTCATAAGACAGCGCAACGGCAAAGTGTTCCGGGTTGGTGATGACGACATCGGCATCCTTGACGCGATCGATCATGCGCGCATTGGACATCTCGCGTTGACGGCGACGGATCTGCGCCTTGACCTCGGGGCGACCCTCCATGTCCTTCATCTCGTCTTTGACTTCCTGCTTGGTCATGCGCATTTGCTTCATGTGCTGCCATTTCTGGAAAGGCACATCAATAAGCGCAATGATGATCAGCGAGCAGGCCATGATCAGCGCCGATTTGGACAGCATTTCACCGGCGACTTTCATGCCGGGTTCAAAGGCCATCTTGCCCAGCGCATCCAGCGTGGCGATATTGTCCGACAGTACCCAGACAACGACGCCCGCAACGAGGAAGAATTTCAGCAAGGCCTTGGCCAGCTCGACCAGCGCCTTGGTGCCGAACATACGCTTGATGCCACTGAGTGGATTGAGTTTGGACGCCTTGGGTGCGACAGCCTTGAGCGAAAAAAGATAGCCGCCAGTCGCCCCGGAGGCAGCAATCGCGACTGCGGCTGTCAGCAGGAGCAGGGGTGCGATCAGGATGAAGCTCTCGAAAATCTCATGCGCGAAAATCGCTGGCAAGAGATTGGGCGAATGCACGATCTTGCGATCGAAATTAAATCCGGATGCAAAAGCCTCGGCCAGTTTGGATACCAGCACGCCACCGGTGAGGAACAGAAAACCGAGCGCAGCGATCGTCACCGCTGCCGCAGGCAGTTCAGTGGAGCGCGCAACCTGACCTTCCTCGCGGGCCTTCGACAGGCGCCGCGAGGTAGGTTCTTCGGTTTTTTCTTCTGAGCTGGACTCTGACATATCAGTTCACCAGGCCAACGAGATCGCGCGCGTGCAGGAAAGCCTGTGTCCACAGCCAGCGCATGCGGCCGATAATGCTTTCGAGCGCGATGATGAGAATGATAAAACCGGCAGCGATCGATGCAGGAAAGCCGACGGAGAAAATATTCAGACTGGGTGCGGCGCGGGTAATGATGCCGAGGCCGATGTTGATGAACAGCAGCGAGATCATCACTGGCAGCGATATAAGTACGCCCCCCAAAAAAATCATGGAGCTCCAGGCGACTACCTTGCCAAACGTAGCCTGGTTCAGGATGGATTGACCAATCGGCAGGGCAGTGAAGCTATCGATGATCATCGAGATCATGATCACATGACCGCCGAATCCAAGAAAAATCATCGTCGATAAAATCACCAGAAACTGGGAAATGACCGGTACATTACCGACGTTAGGATCAACCATGCTGGCCATCGACAGACCCATGGAGCCTGCAATCGCCTGACCGCCCACCACAATCGCACCGATCGCCACCTGCAGCATCAGACCCATCATCGCACCGATGAAAAGCTGATTAACGATCTGGAAGAAACCGATCGCACTGATGGGATCGAGTACGGGCCAATCGACCATGGGGTAGATGAAAAAAGTCAGCACGACCGCGAGCATGATGCGGATCGGCAGTGTGAGTGCGTCCAGCGAGAAGATCGGTGCTGTGAGCAGCATGGCCGAGATGCGCAGCATCGGCCAGAGAAAAGTGTAGAAGCGCTCGACGATATCCGCGGCAAGGAGTGTCATGGCATCGTTCGGGCGCTGGCCCGGTCAGGAAAACAGCGCGGGAATGCGCTTGTAAATATCGCGGGTGTAGTCCACCAGCATGCTCAGCTGCCAGCCACCAAACAGCGCCAGTGCGATACCCATGGCGACCAGTTTGGGAATGAAAGACAACGTCATTTCATTAATTGAGGTCGCTGCCTGAATCACTCCAATGAAGAGACCGATACCCAGCGCCACTACCAGCAAAGGCGAAGCGATGATCATTACGGCCCAGAGAGCACCACGACCCAAATCAACGACGGTAGCGATTTCCATTATGTATCCTTAGTAGACTCAGGGCATCGCGAAGCTCGACGCGAGCGAGCCCATCAGCATGCTCCAGCCATCGACCAGCACGAACAACATCAGTTTGAAGGGCATGGAGATCATCATTGGCGAGAGCATCATCATGCCCATGGACATGAGCACACTTGATACCACCAGATCAATCACCACGAAGGGAATGTAAATCAGAAAACCAATCGTGAAAGCACTTTTGAGTTCCGATGTCATGTAGGCCGGCACGAGGGTGGTGAAAGGTACCGACTCGGGACCTTCGAGCTCAGTCTTGTTGCGGGAAATCTCCATGAACATCGAGATATCTTCTTCGCGCGTCTGCGCCAGCATGAAACTGCGAATTGGCGCCTCGGCAGCTGCCAGCGCCTCTTCGAATGGCATACCCTGATTCATGTAGGGC
>JAIXXZ010000018.1 GCA_027490465.1 Oxalobacteraceae bacterium | reverse complement strand
GGTGGTGAGTTCGGTGTGATCGGCCGCGTTGAAGCGCGCGATCCCAAGACCGGCAAGATGGTCTGGACGCGTCCTGTGGTCGAAGGCCACATGGGCTACAAATACGAAGGCGGCAAGGCCATCGAAAACGGTATCTCCGGCACAACCAACAAGACCTGGCCTGGCGATCTGTGGAAATCGGGCGGTGCAACGACCTGGCTCGGCGGCACCTATGACCCATCAACCGGTCTGGCTTACTTTGGTACCGGCAACCCAGCACCATGGAACAGCCACCTGCGCCCTGGCGACAACCTGTTCTCGACCTCGACTGTGGCTATCGATGTTGCGACTGGCAAGATCTCCTGGCACTACCAGAAGACACCTAACGATGGCTGGGACTATGACGGCGTGAATGAATTCGTCACGTTCGACATGAACGGCAAGCGCATGGGTGCGTCTGCTGACCGTAACGGTTTCTTCTATGTGATCGATGCAAAAAACGGCAAACTTGATGGTGCCTATCCTTTCGTATCCAAGATCACCTGGGCTACCGGCATCGACCTGAAAACCGGTCGTCCAAACTACGATCCTGCGAACCGTCCTGGCGACCCTACCAAAGGTCCGGATGGCAAGAAGGGTAACGTCGTGTTCTCCGCGCCGTCCTTCCTCGGTGGTAAAAACCAGCAGCCTATGGCCTACAGCCCCAAGACAGGTCTGTTCTATGTGCCAGCCAACGAGTGGGGCATGGAAATCTGGAATGAGCCTGTGACCTACAAGAAGGGCGCGGCTTATCTGGGCGCTGGCTTCACCATCAAACCACTGCACGATGACTACATCGGCGCAATGCGCGCGATCGATCCCAAGACCGGCAAGATCGTCTGGGAAAACAAGAACTCGGCGCCTCTGTGGGGTGGTGTGATGACCACCGGTGGCGATCTGGTGTTCTACGGTACGCCTGAAGGCTTCCTCAAGGCAGTCGATGCCAAGAACGGTAAGGAACTGTGGAAGTTCCAGACTGGCTCGGGCGTTGTTGCACCTCCGATCAGCTGGGAAGAAGGCGGCGTGCAGTACGTTGCTGTCGTATCCGGTTGGGGCGGTGCGGTGCCTCTGTGGGGCGGCGAAGTGGCCAAGAAGGTCAACACGCTCGAGCAGGGCGGCTCCGTCTGGGTCTTCAAGCTGATGAAATAAAAAGTTTTACTCCCGCCTGCATTGGGATACGGAATTCGGTAGCTCATCCCGTGCAGTCTTGGCCGACGGCGTATGCCGTCGGCTTTTTTATTTGGGGAAATGAATCTTACGGCGTGAAGTGCTCGTGATACGCACCGGGTAAGAGAACTCGCTCCTGATCCTTCATGATCGCTGACATTTGCAAAAGCATCAGCCCGCGAATATCCGGGGATGTCATAGTTCATCTTTGTTAGCCGGTACCCATCCGCCCAATACGCGAGGCACCATCATCATCACAGGTAGATCCAGCAAGCGCTCGCCGACCCCCGTCAAATGAGTGGCGCCGACAATAACGTAGTTCAGTCCTGTTTCGCTTCGTTCCTCACGCACGCCATCAGCCATTCGCTGATCACGCTGGGGTTGATATTTATCGGCTGCGTTTTCGAGCCGCGTCTCCAGTTCACGGAATTTTTTTTCAGATCGCCGTAGGCAGCGACTTTGGATGCGGGCAGTTTCTTTTCATGCTTGCTGATGAAATGATGGATGTTCAACGAATTTTTGTCACGTAAATCCTCTCGAGAAAAAGCCACGTGTTTTTTCAGGTAGATGGCGCAGTCATACAAGTAGAGATGCATCTCGTCCAGTATGATGCTCAACTCATTGACAGCTGCGTCATTTTTTTCTAAGAGCTGGCAGTCGTCACGTTGAATCTGATATTTCTGCAAGCGATTCTCGCGCATCATCTCGTCCCCTCCCTCCAAAAAAAGCCTATCCCCGCGCCTCCGGCTAAATTCGAACATCACTTTTTGTACCATTGCTTGTATCGATGGATCGTAGTGATGTTCGCCGATGACGATAATCATGCCTCGCATATCAGCTGATTTCCGCGCGGCCGGGTTCAGCCTGATCTCGAAATCCGCGGAAAATTTCTTCATGAAGTCGTCCACCGATAGTGGATTGCTGCGAGCCGGAGCAGCCTGCGCACCGGGAGGACCAATACGAAATGACACCGCATCACCAAGGGCCTCATTCATCGCTTGCACCGCATGCATCACGTTGGCAGGCATATCCATCACCCACTGAGCCAACTGGCGGTATCCATACGCTTCCAGCACCTCGGCGTGGGAATTCGTGGCTGGCTCCACACCGCGACTGCGCTGAAGCGCTCTCACGGTCATTTCAGACTGAGCTCGCCGCTCGCGCATACCGGCACGATCAGGTTGATCAGGCAGACCTTGATGGTGAGCGACCCGGCTGCGCATGACGGGCAGGTTTGTCGCGGCAAATAATTGGTGGTGGATTGGCGGTGCGGACGTTCGCGCCGGATCAGTGCCGATCGTGGAAGAGAGCGGTGACTGGATAGGAAATGACGAGAGGTTGTTGTACATGGCTGCTCCAAAGGGAAAAGATCACCCCTAAGTAACCGCTTGAAAGTCTGGGTTCCGGAACTGCGATGGAATGAATCCGCAGAATCTGCTCACCTCGAGCCACCAATGCACATGCCTTGGCTGGTGTTTTTATGTACAGCATGGGGCGTGGAGGCTGGAGAGTGTAGCGCATGCCCAACACGCTCTAGGGGAATGTGAACGACGTCAGTTCCATCGTGATCTTGCCAGAGGAGTAGTAGGCCGACTGCAGGAGTTCGGTGCGCTCCACTTTGACCAGCCCCACACCCTTGCAATACCACTCGCGATTGACGA
This sequence comes from Oxalobacteraceae bacterium, assembly GCA_027490465.1. GTDB lineage: Bacteria > Pseudomonadota > Gammaproteobacteria > Burkholderiales > Burkholderiaceae_D > Pernthalerella. Next base: position 135,780 of record JAIXXZ010000018.1, on the reverse strand, counting down.
CCGGGATATCGCGAAAGCCCTGTACGGCATCCACATACAAAGCGAAATTACCGATACCGGTCACGCGTGCGCATGACTTAAACGTACCCGCCTGTACAGCAAGCGTTTCATCGATAGCCTCAACGGTGTAGGTCAACAGCACCTTGGGCATTTTTGTCGTGCCCATACCCATTTCGAGCTTGGGCGCAATCACGAACAACTCCGTTGGTACCATCCAGCTTGCGCCGACAGTGACGGGTAGCTTCAGTATCACCTGCGGATTGCGATCAAGCTTGGCCTGTTCATCCGCATCGATACGTTGGGCAATACGGACGATTCGGTCTTTTTCTTTGCGCAACCAGTATTCGATACCAATCGATCCAGGTACCTCGACGCGCCGCACTAAGACCTCGCCCGCATCGGTATCAACCGTACGATCGACGCTCAGAACATAGGTGTCATGCGTGATGATGTTATTGATGTCAGAGGTAACATCGTATTCCCAGGTTGCACCCACCGGCAACGGAAAATACGAATCACCCACCGGCAGTGATTGCGAGCATCCGGCCACGACCAGCGCCACCGGAATGAAGGTCATGCGCTTCATCATCACTTCTCCGGCATGCGTGCTGCTGGCGCATCGCTGATCTTGAGCTTGATTTTCTTTTCGGTGTTCATCTTCAACCATGAACCGCCGCTGCCGCCACCACCGCCTTCGATCACGGCGACCTGACGTATACCTTGACGGCTGCGACGTTGCGACTCAGAGATCTCGGAGTGATTATCTTTCAGGTAGGGCAGCTTGTAACCCCGCGGCACTGTACCGGGGCGCTGCGTATCAAGTGGTGATATCCACAAGTAGATCGCGCCTTCGATACCTTTCGCAGGATTGGGCTCTTCAATCACCGCAGAAATGACGATGAATTTTTCGGGCAGCATGCGTGGCGTGGGCCAACCCAGCATGTCTTCAAAGGTGAAATTTGCAACGAAATAACTTGCCGTCACCACGAGAATCATCAACAGCTTGATCCAGCGCTTCCATGTGGTGGCCAGACACAGCACCAGCAGCAGTATCGCAACGGTGAGGTACAGGAAGGTCAGAAGAATTGAAATATGGGTCATATCTGCGGAACGATCTGTTTAGGTAGGGTATTGATATCTCTGACGCTGCCATCAGGGTCGACGGTAAATCGTACTGCGGTGGCCTCATCGCCTTTACGGTCCAGCCTGAGGGTACCGTAGTAGACAATCTCGGCACGGGGATTGACCTTAACGACAGAAATCGTGGTCTCGACGGCTTCGCTGTTTTTACTTTCGTAGTACTGCACATTCACGGTGTATTCACCCGCAGAGAAGCCGCGAATCGTGACGACCTCCTGATTGAGCGGATTGACTATATCTCGACCATTGACTTTGATAGAGTCGCCTGCCAGACCGCGGTCGTCGCGATCAAGATGCATCAACCCTGCCTCTCGAGAACGAAACCACACGACTGCACCCGCAGGATCCTGTACATAGGTGTCGAGATCATTCGGGTTCATGTCAGGCCAGGAGACGGTGATGATGAACTCAGCCTTGGCCGGAATATCGCCCTCTTTTTTCGCTTTCGGATTCATCGCCAGCAGCGTAAAAAAAAAAAAAAAAACGAAAGCAATCAGGATATTGAACAGCATGTCATAAAAGGGATCGACCTCCCCTTCGCGACGCTTCTTTCGCAACGCCACTATCGATCCTGATGGGTCAGCGTGACCAGCTGTGTCTCTGCCAGCTCCAGCGAGTCCGCGAGTATGCCGTCACCACAACGATCAAGCCTGACCAGCTGCACGCCCAGCAGCATGTTCGCCACCAGACCAACGGCTGTGGTCAGGAGCGCAATACCCAGACCACCCGTCAACGTTTTGAGCAGGGTCTGCGACTGTGAGGCGTCAAAATTTTGTATCTGCGAAATTTCAATCGCGAGAATGGAAAAACCGATCACTTTGCCCAACAGGCCAAGCTTGATCTGAATCCCATTCACCCACCATGCGGATTCGCTGGGGCCATGCAGGCGCTCGGCCAGCACTTCAGTGAGCTGCGCATTGTCGTAATCACGACGGCGGCTTTTATCGAGCAGTGCGGAAAAATAGGCGTGGACTGCGGTATCGCCGTTGTCGGGCAAGGTCGAGGGTCCGTAAGTGATCGCGGCGAGCTTCCAGGCATCCAGCGACTGACGCTCGTTCATCAGAGACCAAGCACGCATGCCGACCCAGAGGGTGGAACCAGCGAACACTGCAATGATCATTAGCGTGATGCCGGTAGGATCGGCAGCGACCAGCACGCCCCAGATATTGGCACGCCACATCAGAAAAGAAGCAAAGATCAGCAGACCAACGAAGCACAACCACTGAAGAAAGAGTCGGTCTGCGACGGAAACCGGGGAGATCGTGGCACGAGGCTTAAAAAGTCGGGAGAGCGGAAAAAGCCGGCGTGCCACGTCAGTCATCTCAGGTAACCTTGTCTCGTTCTTCTTTTATCGGTATCGCGGCATAACGCATCGAGTTGGCATCGTTTCGATAGACCAGCGGCTTTTCTTCCGTCCGCGGCGCCTGCGCCTGCAATACGATTTTCTTTACATCGCCATGCTGCGCCGACTTGCTGCACACCGGATCAGCGTTTTCGGCATCACCCGTCAGCGCATAAGCCTGACAGCGGCAGCCACCGAAATCTTTTTCCTTGTCGGGACAAGTACGGCAGGGTTCTTTCATCCAGCCATAACCGCGATAACGATTGAATGCATCGCTGTTATACCAGATATCTTTCAAAGTTGTCTCTGTGACATTGGGGAATTGCAGGCCCGGTAAACTTTTCGCGGCGTGACAAGGCAGCGCCGCGCCATCGGCCGCCACGGCAAGAAATACCGAACCCCAGCCATTCATGCAAGCCTTGGGACGTTCTTCGAAATAATCGGGAACGACAAACAGCAGCTTGATTTTGTTACCGAGTTTGGCGCGATACTCATTCACCACCGCTTCGGCGCGCTCGAGTTGCTCACGCGTCGGCATGAGCTGATCGCGATTGACCATGCCCCAGCCGTAGTACTGGGTATTGGCCAGCTCGAGATATTCAACACCCATCTCTACGGCCATCTCGATGATACGACCAACATGATCAAGGTTGTAGCGATGCAGAACGACGTTGAGCACCATCGGGTAATCGTATTTCTTGATCAGCTTGGCGACACGGTTCTTCAGATCGAAAGTCTTGGTGCTGGAGAGGAAATCATTCATCTCCTTGGTCGAATCCTGAAACGAAAGCTGGATGTGATCAAGTCCCAGATCTTTCATGCGCGAGATGCGCTCTTCGGTCAGACCGATACCGGAGGTGATGAGGTTGGTATAAAACCCCAGCTGATGCGCTTCACCAATGAGCTCTTCGAGATCATCGCGCACCAGTGGCTCACCACCGGAAAAGCCCAGCTGCGCTGCGCCCAGCTGACGCGCCTGACGCAGCACGTCTTTCCATTGATCCGTCGTCAGTTCCTTGCGGTTCTCTGCATAATTCAGCGGGTTGTAGCAAAACACGCAGTGCAGCGGACACTTGTAAGTGATCTCTGCCAGCAGCCACAGTGGCGGCGGCACCTGCGTTGTTGTGGTGGTGGGTGTGGTCTCAGACAATCCAGCCTCGCTCGGTTGCAATTTCAATAAATCCTGTCACATCTTTTTCCAGACCCGTTGCATTGAAGGTCTGTTCGATGTCGGTGATGATGGCCTGCACATCGCGCTCACCATCGCAGCGCTTGAGAATTTCACCAGCACTCTGATTCAGCTTGACCATACCCTCCGGGTACAACAACACATAGGCACCCTGTGCTTCTTCCCATTGCATGCGGAACAGGCGGGCAAGTTTCGGCTTTGCAGTTAGTTCACTCATCGTGTGCTTTCAGGGATAGGCTTTTTCGATGGCATCCGAAATCGCCCACAGGACATCCAGCTTGAATTGCAGGATTTCCAGCGCACGCTCCTGCTGCTCACGCGTGGTGAAGTGTTCGAGCGTGACGGCAAGACCATGTTCGACATCGCGCTCGGCGAGCGTGACGCGCGTACGAAAATAGGCAAGACCCTCTTCCTTCACCCAGGGGTAATGCGTGGGCCAGTTGGCGAGGCGATCCTTGTGAATCTTGGGTGCAAACATCTCGGTCAGTGATGAGCACACCGCCTCTTGCCACGGGCGGCTGCGTGCAAAATTGACATAGGCATCAACCGCAAAGCGCACACCGGGCTCGACTTTTTTCAGCGACCACAAATCTTCACGGGAGATGCCGGTAGCTTCACCCAGACGCGTCCAGGCTTCGATACCACCAGGCTTGTCGCCATAGCCATCATGATCATGAATGCGATCTATCCACTTGCGACGCGTTTCGCGGTCGGGGCAGTTGGATATGATGGCGGCATCTTTCACGGGAATCATGACCTGATAGTAGAACCGGTTAATCACCCAGCCGCGAATCTGATCAGGCGTGAGTTCACCATTGTTCATCCGAATATTGAACGGATGATTGATGTGATAGCTCTTGCCTCTGGCTCGCAGATTTTCCTCGAACTCTTCGCGGCTCCAGGGCATCTGTTCCGTCATCTTGGTGGGTGCGTTCATACGTTGATCTCCATGCCATCAAATGCGACTTCAATACCGTGCTTCGCGAGCGCCGCGTGCTCGGCCGAGTCTTCGTTCAAAATCGGGTTGGTGTTGTTGATGTGAATGAGTACCTTGCGGCGCTGACCCACGCTGTCGAGCACCTCGATCATGCCGCCGGGGCCTGATAACTGCAGATGCCCCATGTCCGCCGCCGTCTTTTGCGTCAGACCCAGTGTGATCATTTCATCGCCAGTCCAGACCGTGCCATCAACCAGCACGCAGTCAGCTTTTTGCATTGCGTCGAGTACATGCGGCTCGATCTCGCCCAGGCCTGGCGCGTAAAACAAGGTCTTGCCCGTCTCGAGATTTTCGATCAGCAAACCATTGTTGTCGCCAGGCTGAGGGTTGGCACGATGCGGTGAGTACGGCGGCGCCTTGCTCTTTAGTGGCAGCGGATGAAAGCGAATACCCGCAATGCCCGGCACTTCTATCGGTGCAAACCGGGTCTTGTCTGCTGACAGACCCGTGATTTCATGATGCTCGACGCCACAATAATGTGACAACACTTTGGCGAGTGGCAGCCCGTGATTGAGATCATCCCAGACCGAGTCCGTGCAATACAGATTGAGTTTCTTTTTGCCTTCGCGCAGCATCAGCAAGCCGGTAATGTGATCGATTTGTGCATCCATCACCATCACCGCAGCAATGCCGGAGTCACGTATCGCGCGCGCAGGCTGCAATGCGGGATTGGAGCGCAGCTGAAAAAGAATGTCGGGCGATGCATTGATCAGCACCCAGTCAGTCCCATTCGCCGAGACCGCGATCGATGATTGCGTGCGCGCTTTGGCGTTAATGCTGCCTTTGCGAACGCCAGCGCAGTTGGTGCAATTGCAATTCCATTGCGGGAAACCACCGCCCGCAGCAGAACCTAAAACAAGAATTTTCATGATTTTCAGGAGGTGGAGTTAATTGTTGTGCGTAGCCGCCAATGCATCATTTAGAACGCAAACGGCACGATGGTTGCAAAGATCGCTCATTGCCATCGCAGAAAAACGAAATGGAAAACCGCCTGAAACCATCAGGCCAGACAAACAGGTAGGCATCATCATCTCCTTTCGCCCCTTTGAAAACAGCGCTTTACAATCAAAGCGCCTGATTTTTAATGAAAATGCATTGGGGCGAAACTGGTCTCTTGTGTTATTTATTGGCCTCATTCTAGCCCAAAGCACGCCCGGAAAAATCCATGTCCGCGACACCCTTCGACCAGCAAAACCTGCCCACCGGCGATGGCCACACCCTTTTTGTGGCCCAGTATGGCCAAGCGGATGCACCAGCGGCAGTGGTGCTGCACGGCGGCCCCGGCAGCGGCACGCAGCCCTCGGTACTGGAGTGGTTTGACCTCGCCCGACAGCGCGTGGTGCTGTTTGATCAGCGCGGCGCCGGACAATCCCAACCGCAAGGTGACATCCTCAACAATGACAGTGCAAAGCTGGTGGCTGATATCGAGATGATTCGCGAACGACTGCGCATTGAACGATGGATGGTGGTCGGCGGCTCTTGGGGTGCCACGCTGGCGCTGCTCTATGCTGCGCAACATGCAAGTCGTATACGTGCCATGGTGTTGCGGGGCAGTTTTCTCGCCAGCCAGCGCGAGTTGAACTGGTTTTTTCAGTCGCTGCGCGCAATGGTGCCGCATGCATGGGAACAATTGACGCAGGGTTGGCACGACGAGCAAAAACAGCAGGTGCTCGCCACACTCGGCAAGCAATTGCTGCGCGGGTCTGAACAAGAAGCCGAGGATGCCGCCACGCGCTGGGGTGCGTATGAAGAAGCCATCATGCAAGCGATGTCGGGCAAGCTGACACTACCCAGCGCACCATCAAAAGCCTCGGCGCGCGCCATAGGCAAATACCGTCTGCAAGCGCATTACCTCATGAATGCATGCTTCACGGGCGAAGCCGATTTGCTCGGGGCTGCACAAGCACTTGCCGAAACACCAACGGTGATCGTGCACGGCAGCCATGATCTGGTCTGCCCTCCGGAAAATGCAGCGCGCCTTGCCAAACTCATGCCTCATGCGCGCTTGCACTGGGTACCTCGTGGCGGACATACGCCAGCCGATCCCCTGATTGCAGCTGCGCTGCGCGAGGCCGTGATGGAATTACACCCATCGCCTTGAAAAAAAACCGGCAACGAGCAAACACTCGTGCCGGTCTCGTTCTGATGCTGCTTTTATTTCTGCAGCTTGCGATAAATAGTATTGCGTGACACACCCAATGCGCGTGCCGCCGCCGAGACATTGCCGCGATGCTCATCAAGCGATTTTTGTATCGTCAGCAGTTCCACATCTTCGAGCCGGACATTGCCGCCGGCGAGAATCGTCGTCACCTGGCTTTGCGATGCGGGGCCTGTGGTGATCGGCAGCGGACCGACATCATCAAGAAAATCTTCCGGCAGATGCTCGATTTTGACTTCACGCGCGGATCCCGCCATGACAATCGCCGTGCGCAGCAAATTGGTCAGTTGACGGAAATTGCCGGGCCAGTTGTGGCGCTTGAACAAGGCCATCACTTCAGGTGACACCGTTGGTGGCTCACCACTCGCCTCCGCGGCCAACAGACGATGAATGACAACATCGAGATCGCTGCGCTCGCGCAAAGGTGGTAGGCGTACGACCAGACCATTCAGACGGTAGTACAAGTCTTCTCGGAACTGACCTTTGCCAATCATGTCGCGCAAATTTCGATTGGTCGCGCAGATCAGCGCCACATTTACCGGAATGGATTTGTTGCTACCCAATGGCATGACGAGCCGCTCCTGCAGCACGCGCAACAGGCGCGCTTGCAAGCCGAGTGGCATGTCACCGATCTCATCAAGAAAAAGCGAACCGCCATTTGCCTGAAGGATCTTGCCGGTACTGCCTTTTTTGCGCGCCCCGGTAAATGCGCCATCTTCATAACCGAATAATTCCGATTCAATCAGACTTTCGGGAATGGATGCGCAGTTGACGGCAACAAAGGGACCATCGGCGCGCGGAGAATCATTGTGCACGGCCTGCGCGAGCAATTCCTTGCCTGTGCCGGTCTCGCCGGTGATGAGGATGGGGATATCCCGACCCATGACGAGATTAACTTTGCGAATAATCGCAGCAACTTTTTCATCGCCAGTATCAAGATAATGCAAGCTTGACAGACGGCGCTGACGCGCTGCTTCATCACTGGCACTATCTCGCCGACTCTCGGATCGCTCACTCTTGCGCGGTACGGGATCATCAAGCTTGCTTTCCGACTGAAAGAACAAGCTTGCCGGCCTCAACTCTGCCCGTGCGGACACGCGCACACCCGTATGCAGGCACAAGTCGAGCAGCGTGGGCATGCTGGTGCGGTAGTGATCGAAGAGCGCCGACACAGGCATGCCGAACAGAGAGCTGAAAGTATGCGTTTGCAGCGCCGATAACGGCAGGCCCAACTGAAACAGACCACTGCGATTTGCGGACAGAAAGCGGCCCGACATAGAAAATGAGGCAATGCCCTCCATCAGGGTGCCAATGAATTCCGGACGGCTGTGAAAATGCAGGGTAATCGAGTCATCAAAGGCGGCCGAGAACAATTGGTTCTCTATCATCTGAGCCGACATGCGCACCAGTGCCATCGTATGCTTGTGAAAACTGCGCTGGTCGCCAGTGACATCGAGCACACCTATCAGGCGCCCCTGGTGATCAATGATCGGCGCAGCCGAGCAGGTCAGAAAATGATTGGCAGTCAGATAATGCTGGTCCGCATGCACGAGTGTGGGTGTCTGCTCGGCGATCGCGGTACCAATGGCGTTCGTACCCTTGCTCTCTTCTGACCAGGCTACGCCTGCGCGCAGGGCAACGCGGTCTGCCTTCTCCAGAAAATCGTCGTCGCCCATGGTGTGCAGGATGGTGCCCTGCGCATCGGTCAGAATGACCATGCTGTGCGTATTGATGATCTGCTCGTAGAGGGTCTCCATGACCGGCAGCGCGTGGCTGTAGAGCCCGCGGTTCTCGTCCACCCTGCAAACGAGATCGGCTTTCTGCAAGGGCGAGTAGTCCGGCCGAGATTCTGGCGCCAGACCAAACGAGGCCGAACGGCGGTGGGATTCTTCAATCATGACGGCCTGATCCGAGGCATGAAATATGCCCGCCGGAGAAAATTGCTTATCCGGCAATATCAACCGTGATGCAGTTACTGACGATCCCGCCCCCCCGGATTGGGGATCTGCTGCCTGGCCCATATCTCATCCCGTCTACCCGATTGTTTCTTTTTTTATCGTTCTTGTTTTGTGGAATGTAGCACTTGTTCCGTTCTGAAGCAAAAGTCTGATAATCGGTCTGCATTGGCTTGACTTGCTACATGGCACGGCTATTGCGATCGCATACACCGTTTAATCAACCGACTCCGGAGTTTGTCTCATGAAGCTGTTCACACGCCTCGCCATTTGCGGCCTCAGCGGCGCTGCCGCCCTTCTGTTCTCAGTGTCTGCGCTCGCCCACGGCGATGTCACTCCCCAGGCGGTGGATACCACGGGCCTGCCAACGCTGGGCGACAAATGGTCTGCCGAAAACCCTTACCGGGGCAATGCCGCGGCGATCAAGGTGGGCACCTCAGCCTACGCGCAAAATTGCGCGCGCTGCCATGGCATTGAAGCAATTTCTGGTGGCATCGCTCCAGATCTGCGCATGCTGGACCGTGATTGCATGACGCAGGCAGCCGACCGCAAGACCGCCTGCTTCAAGGAAAACGACGACTACTATGCAACGACAGTACGTAAAGGCCGTGTGCGCAATGGTGCCGTTTATATGCCACCCTTCGAAGGCATCCTGCAGCAAGAAGCCGTATGGGCAATCAAAGCCTATCTGGAAACACGTCGCACCAAACCCTGAGACGTGCAGCAAAGGCGGCGCTCGCTATGAGCGTCGCCGTGTATGATTCGTTCAACTAAGAAAAGCGCCAGTCACCAGGCGCAAGCCGGGGACAAGAATGTATCGCTTCATCATGCGCCGCCTCATCATCTGGCTGTTCGCCAGCCTGTCAATCGCTTTCCACGGTGCCGCGCTGGCCGACATGGAAAAAATCCGCGCCAGCGGCAAACTTTCATTTGCTGTTTATGAGGATTTCGCACCCTTCTCAGGCAAATCTGGCGGCATTGATGTGGATCTGGCTGAGGCACTGGCAAAAAAACTGGGCTTGAAAGCGAGCTTCATCCCCTTCCCCGCCGGAGAAAACATCGACGATGATTTGCGCAATATGGTGTGGAAAGGGCACTACCTAGGTTTTGGTCCTGCCGATGTGATGATGCATGTACCAGTTGACCGCGCGGTGATGAAAAAAAATGACAAGGTCGAAATTTTTGCGCCCTACTATCGCGACACCATTCGACTGGCACGCAGCCTGAAAAGCATTCCCGATCTGAAAGGCACCGAATCGCTGGCAGGCAAACGACTGGGCGCAGAAAAAGTCTCTATCTCTGCGATGGTCCTGCTGGGCGATGCGACCCTGCGCGACAACGTGCAGATTTTTCTGACGCCTGCGGAGGCACTGCAAAAACTCAAAGCAGGTGAACTGGATGCTGTCGTGGCAACACGCTCGGAAATCGAATCCGTGATTGGCGACGATAAACAGATTGAAATCACCGAGGCGCCGTTTGAACGCCTGCCCCGCAAAGGCTGGGTAACGGGTATGGCCGTGACCAAAGAAAACACTGAACTCGCCAATCTATTGCAAGCAGCAATTAACGAGATGTTCGAGTCCGGCGAGATGGCGGCCTTGTTTGCAAAGCATGGTGTGCGCTCTGTCAAACCCTGATCACAATGACTGCGTGTAGCAAATGCGCTCGCTGTTCGCCGCAGTCCTGTTTCTGTTAGCGCTTCTGCAGAGCGCGCAGGCCGGCGTAATGACGAAGGCCACACTGTCGCAGAAATTCCCCTCGCCTTACATCGTAGGCGACAAGGATACCGAACTCCCTGTCTGGCCCATCTTCAAGCAAGAAATGACGTCAACCGAGCTGATCGGCTACGTCTACGAATCGATTGATTTCGTCTCCTTGCCCGGCTTTGCCGGTGCGCCCATCAATTTGCTGGTGGCGCTCGATGCCAAGGGCAATTTCATGGACGTGCAAGTGGTCTCGCATCATGAGCCTGTTTTTTTGGAGGGCTATGGTCCACAACCGCTGATCAATTTCGTGAATCAGTACAAAGGTTTGTCACTGACACAAAACATCACCATTGAAACAGGCACGCGACAGAAATCGCGCATGGACGGCAACAATGTACGCATCGACGGTGTGTCGAAGGCGACAGCATCGGTGCGTATCATCAACCAGACCTTGCTGACATCATCGCTGGCCGTCGCCCGCAAAAAACTCGGTTTCTCAGGCAGCCACGATCCTGATCAGATCGCGCGCGTCAAAGCAGATTATTTTGAGACGCTGACAGGGACTCAGCTGTTTGGAAAAAATCTAATTGCGCATCTGGCGCTGGCCAATCGCGAGGTAGAGAAAGCGTATGCCGGTACCGCTGGTGAAGGACTCGATACGGAAGGTAGTGCCGATCCCGATGGCATGTTCATCGATCTCTACAGCGCGCTCGCGTCTGTGCCCAGCATCGGTAAAAATCTGCTTGATGCGGCCAGTTGGGAGCGGCTGTCAGGACGACTGGAAAAAGGTGACCATGCGATTCTGGTGATGTGGGGTGGTCGCTATTCCATTACGCCCGAGGATTTCACTCCCGGCACATCACCAGATCGTCTCTCTCTCAAGCAAGGCGGCCTGCCGATTGAGATGCGCGATCTGGATCTGGAATTAAAACTGGCAGACGGCACACCGCTCTCGCCCGAGTACATGAAAGTGTTCAGGGTGATTGCACAAACCGGGCTGGACTTGTCCAAACCACTGGAGCTGAGTCTTGAGATCAAGCGTGAAAAAGGCATGGTCTACCCGGAAATCATCCGAAAGTCATTTCCTTACCGCATCGAGGTCCCGGAACGCTTTTATGATGTACCCGCAGGTGACAACAAAACCTGGGTCAGCATTTGGCAGCAACGTGCAACCGAGCTGGGTGTACTTGCCGGCGCTCTGCTGATACTCAGCCTGCTTCTGCTGCAACAGCGATGGCTGACTGCCAGTGCCCGGCGCTTTACGGTCATACGCGTCAGCTACCTGATGTTTACATTGGGCTTCATTGGCTGGTTCGCTCAGGGCCAGCTCTCCATCGTCAATCTGACCGGCGTCGTGCAATCACTGAAAGAAAGCCGCAGTATGGCTTTCTTCCTGTATGACCCAATGACCGTCTGCTTGTGGGCCTTTGTGGCCATCACATTTTTTCTCTGGGGGCGCGCGACTTTTTGTGGCTGGCTGTGTCCGTTCGGTGCTTTGCAGGAGCTGGTAGCGCGACTGGCACGATGGCTGCGCGTACCGCAAATCAAATTGCGGCGATCGACGGATGCGAAACTTAAAAAAATAAAATACATCGTACTAGCAGTGATATTGGTATCGGCCTGGTTTGCACCTGAGGTCGCCGACAGCCTGGTGGAAATCGAACCCTTCAAAACCGGTATCACGCTGTATTTTGTACGCGCCTGGCCCTTTGTCGCCTACGCGCTCGCCATGGTGCTTGCCAGCGCCTTGGTCTACAAATTTTTCTGTCGCTACCTGTGTCCGTTCGGCGCGGGACTCGCGATTCTGGGCAAACTGCAGTTATTAAAGTGGCTGCCGCGTCGCGCCGAATGCGGCACGCCCTGCCAGACCTGCCGTCATCGCTGCGACTATCAGGCCATTCGCCCCAACGGCAATATTGACTACGCAGAATGCTTTCAGTGCATGGATTGCGTGGTGATTTATCACAGCGAGACGCAGTGCGCACCTCGTATTCTTCAAGCCAAGCGCGGCATGACCATACCGATTCGTCCGGTTCAAGCGGCTATGGAGGCCAAATGAAACGACGTACGGTGCTGACCGCCATGCTGGGTTTGCCGGTGCTGGGTGCAACCGGTCTCTGGATGCGTGAACCCCAACTGCGCGCCTATACAGATGCCGGCATCGTGTTCGGTACCACCGTATCAATGACGGTACTGCATGAAAATGAAACGGTGGCGCGCGCAGCGCTGTCATCTGCATTCACCGCCTTGCGCGAAGTGGATGCGCTGATGAGCGTGTATCGCCATGACAGTCAAGTCGGACGTCTGAACCAAGACAGACAATTGAGTCATCCTGATCCTCAGTTGGTGCAGGTACTCCGCACTGCACAACATCTGTCACGGCTCACTGACGGCGCCTTTGATGTGACGGTGCAGCCGCTGTGGCATGCAGCGAATGCGCAGCAGCCGTCATCACAAGCCTTGTCACGGGTGGACTGGCGCAAATTGGATGTCAGCGATCGCGAGCTGCGATTGCGTGACACCGGTATGGCTATCACCCTCAATGGTATCGCTCAGGGTTATGGTGCCGATCAGGCGCTCGTTGCACTCAAGCGCCATGGCATTCGTCATGCGCTGCTGGATACCGGTGAGCTCGCCAGCCTCGGCACCAACGAAGCCGGCGACCCATGGTCGCTCGCGGTACGTGATCCACGCAATGAGAACCGCTTCGCACAAATACTGGCGGCCGACGGTCGTTGTCTTGCCAGCTCGGGTGATTATGCAACGCAGTTTACGGATGATTTTTCGGAGCACCATATCGTGGATCCGCATACGGGCAAGTCACCGACTGAGCTGGCCGCCGTCAGTGTGCTGGCACCCTCGGGTTTGCTGGCCGATGGCTTGTCTACTGCCTGCATGGTGTTGGGTGCAAAAAAATCACTGGCGCTGGCCGCATCATTGCCGGAGGTGGATGTGTTATGCATCACGAAGGCAGGGTTTATGCATCGCTCGCAAGGTTTTCCGCAAGCGGCAAGCACAGCTTAATCGTGTTGATACGCCGGCAATTTGATACCGCAATTGCCGCAGAAATTATCTTCAGGTGGCAGGCCTTCTTTCAGACATTCCGGGCAGGTGCGGGTGGTCGCTGACACGCGCCGCGCGGTCAGTTCTGCACTGAAAATCCCGGTAGGTACGGCCAGCGTGCCCCAGCCGATCAGTATCATCACCGAAGCTACAAACAGCCAGTGAATGGTCACGCGCTGACCATAAAAACAGGACAAACCTATGTGCAGCGATATCTGCAACCATGATTGGACAGAATACGGCAGGCTGGTTTTACTCCCGAACGACTGATTACCCACCTTCTGCCACTGACAGATGCGCCGCAAGCTTACTGACTATTTCGGGATGAGCAGGATGGGTGTATGAAGGTGGTGCCGAAGCCTTGGATTAACTAAAAATTTGTTGAAATAAAAAAGGCTGCAAGATATGCAGCCTTTTCATTTTTTATGGTCAGAAACCGTATTTAACGCCCACCGTCAGTGCACTGAGTTTCATTTCATCCACTTTACCAAAATACTGATACTCCAGCGTACCTGCGATTTCTTTGGTGAAATTGTAAGCGAGCCCTACGCCCAGCAGAGCTCTGGCTTTCGTATCTGTATTTGAAATAGTGCCGTCGGCATCAGTGAATTTGGAATTGAAGTGATTTGCTGTGACGCCCAGTTTTCCAAATACAGAAAATGCATCGGTCAAAGGCAGAGTTCCAACACCTGCCACATAAAAACTCTGCGTTTGCGTTGAGCTGGATGCATCAGCACTGCCTAATTTTAGTTTTCCCAAATTGACATAACCCAGTTCGACGTCGAAGTTTTTATCGATTGCAAAACCGTAGGCAAGTGCTACTGCCGTTTTATTCTCTGAACCGATATCATCTTTGTATTCTGAAGGGCCAACGCCAAACTTAACGTAGCTTCCTTCTGCTTGAGCTGCCAAAGGCATTACCAGCACAGCACCTAGCAGTGCAGCGAAAAACTTTTTCTGCATATTGATTTCCTGTTCTCTACATTGAAGATCAGCCGACGCTTCGTCTTGCCGGTCCTTGAGGGACGGGGCGGATTCTACGAAACAGAAATATCAACGCCTATTGATAGGTTGCAAAAAAAATACGAATTTATGCTGAGCCAGTTTACTCACAGACAAACCTGTTTTTTAGCAACAAGCGATGCGGCATGCATCCACAGCTAAGCAAATCGAAATTCAGCAAAAAGGCGGATGTAAGATTCGGTTGGAAGATTGAAAGGTGGAGCCGACAAATGTTGTAGTGAATGTATCTCACTTGCCAACAAGACTCATCAATGAATTCGGCACAGACCTCAGTGCAAACCGAGGTCATGCGCACATGAGCACCGCAAAGGCGCGTGCTTTAGACACCATCCCTTACCGGGAACGTCATTAAAAACCGTATTTGAGGCCAACCGTCAGCGCGCTGAGTTTGGTGTCCTCGACCTTGCCAAGGTACTGATATTCCAGCGTACCAGCGATTTGCTGAGTAAAGTCGTAGGCAAGACCTAAGCCGAGAAGAGCTCTGGTCTTTGTTTCTGTTTCTGAAGAATTTGTGTTGAGCGCAGTGGCTTTACCTTTGAAATGATTAACAGCAATGCCCAGTTTGCCAAACACGGCGAATTTATCTGTTACCGGGAGTGTGCTGATGCCTGCCACATATATACTCTGCGTGTGCAGTGAACCTGACGAGTCTTCGTTGGTATATTTTAATTTTCCTAGATTCAGATAACCAACTTCAATATCGAAATTCTTATCGACTGAAAATCCATATCCGAGAGATACTGCCGTTTTTCCCTCCGAATAATCATCGAATTTGTATTCCGACTGACCGACGCCGAATTTGAGATAACTATCTCCGGCTTGTGCTGCCATGGGGATAATCAGTGCCAAAACCAGCAATGCTGCGAAAAAATTTTTCCTCATGATGATTTCCTTTTCTAAAAAATGAAAATTAAGGTGTCAAGCTATTTGAAGCCGTATCTCAATCCAAAAGTCAGTGCGCTCGCCTTGATATCTTCGAATTTTCCAAAATACTGATATTCGGCCACGCCAGTAATTTCTTTGGTAAGGCTATATGTCGCTCCTACACTGACCATCGGTTTGGTTTTTGTAGTTGACTCTGCTGTTTGTAAAAAAAATACCGAGAGATTTGTCTCGGAACGATTGACAGCCATCCCTAATTTTCCAAAAACAGATAAGGAATTCGTTACAGGCAAGGAGCGAACGCCTGCCAGATAAAAAGCCTCGCGCTCAATTGAACTTGACGAACTATTCCCAATCTCTTTCAGCGTTCCGAAATTGACATAGCCGAGCTCTATGCCAACATCTTTATCGAATGAGAAACCGTAAGCCAGCGACGTGGCTAATTCATTTTTTTCTGCGGCACCACCATCATATTTTGATTGGCCAACACCCAACTTGAGATAACTTCCCTCAGCTTGCACAGCAACTGGCACAAAAAAAGCCAACCCCAAAAGTACAGCCAATAAATTGTTTTTCATGTTGATTTTCCATTTTTAAAATTGAAGATCTACCCATGATTTTTCAAGCACATCCAGCGCTATAAAAGTTTTTTCCAGCGTTACGAAAAAGCATGGATGAAATAGAAATTCATGACTTTTAATAAAAACTGTTAATACAAAAAGATTTTTCGGAACTCGTGCTGAGCGGTTGCACTGACCTAAGCCATGCGCAAACGCCTCAACAAGTTTAAAAAAATGTGGATTTAATAAAAGGGGTTTGTTGCACCACGCACACGGAGAAATGTAGTGGCCGCGTACTAAGCAATTGTTGGCTTTAGACTGACTGTCATCAGTACGCTTCTTCCCAAGACAGGGAGAGACGTGATGCGCACTGGATCAGACCCACCATGCTGTAGGTTTGAGGAAAGTTTCCCCACAACTCGCTACCGTCGAGCGACACATCTTCAGACAGCAGGCCCAAGTGATTGCGACATGCCAGGACTTTTTCAAATAATGTGCGCGCTCTTACTTTTTCTCCAGTGCGCGCCAATGCAAGAATCCACCAAAGGGTACAAACCAGAAAAGCTGCTTCAGGACGACCGAAATCATCTTCTTCGTCATAACGCAATAAAAAATCGCCCCGCTGCAAATGATGTTCGACAGCGCGTAAAGTGCCGATGAAGCGCGGATCATCCGGTGCGAGAAACTGGAACTCGCTCATCAGCAGGAGGCTGGCATCAAGATGCTCACCACCAAACGTGGAAACGAAACTGCCTAGCCTGGAATTCCATGCGTTATCGACCAGTGTTTTGCGGATGGCAGCGGCTTCTCGCGCCCATCGTTGCGCACGTAACGGCAGCCTGAACCGCAAGGCAATCGCGCGCAAGCGATCGCAGGCCGCCCAGCACATCAAAACAGAAAAAGTGTGTATGCGCCGTGCCCCACGTAACTCCCAGATGCCAGCATCAGGTTGCAAATGACAACGTATCGCCTGCTCACCTAAACGCTCTAGATCGGTAAACATCTGACGACCGGCGGGCCGCTCCAGTCGCGTATCAAAAAATGCGTGGGTGCTTGCCAGCACTGCAGCACCAAAGACATCGTTTTGCACTTGTCCCCAGGCGAGATTGCCGACACGCACCGGGCCCATGCCGCGATAGCCTTCCAGTGAGGGTGCAATCCATTCGTCCAGTGAAGTCTCGCGCCGTATGCCATAGACCGGCTGCAAAGGTGTGTCGCGCGAATCGGCAATGATGTTCAGGATGTATTCCAGATAATGCTGCATCGTCGCCGTGACACCGAGCTGATTCAAGGCATTGACAACGAAATAGGCATCACGCAGCCAGCAGTAGCGATAGTCCCAGTTGCGGCCGCTGTGCGGCGACTCAGGAATAGATGTCGTTACTGCCGCGATGATGGCGCCGGTATCGTCGAAGGCGTTCAATTTGAGGGTGATGGCCGCACGAATCACCACGTCTTGCCACTCAAAGGGTATGGCCAGATTACGCACCCACCGGTACCAATAGGACAAGGTCGATTCGAAAAATGTGCGTCCCAAGTCACGTGGCGAACCATCAACGGTTTCATCAGGACCCATGAGCAAGGTGATGCTGTCATGCAGGAAAAATTTTCGCTCCTCAGTCAACGATGTTACTGAGGCATCCGTTGTGACTCGCATCGCCTGGGCGCCGCCAAAATAAGTCACATGATGAGCGCCGGAGCGTACCTGTGCGCTGGCCTGACCGTAGTTCAAAGCTGGCCGCAGCCTTAATGCGATACGAGGCCGGCCAGCGACGCGCCTGATCATGCGCACCACCATGGCAGGCGCAAACATGCGACCGTGCAAATAGAACCGTGGCGAAAAATCAGTGATATCGATCACGTTGCCCTGGTCATCCTGCATGCGTGTTTGCAGGATGGCAGAGTTGCGCAGGTAGGTCTGACGAACCGTACGACCATGATCAAACTGAAGATCAATAAAGCCGTCGGCTTCCGCACTGGCATTATGCTCGTCGGAGCGGAGCAGACTGCAGCACAGCGGGTTGCTGTCAAAATTCGGATAACACCACCAGACAATGCGTGCATTTCTGTCGACCAGTGCGCTGGTACGTGAGTTTCCGATCAAACCGAGATCCAGCTGGCTCATTGTCTGCGTGTGCTGCGGTGCATCAGCTCGGTTCGGGATGAGCCCGGCATCAGCGTCAGTAACAGATCGAGCAATTGCCCGATGGCTCTGTGATCTTCGATCACATAATCGGCTGCTGTCCCACCCTCATCGCCTACCCGCACCGTGAAAAGCCCGGGGTGGTGCAACGAGAAGACATCTTCATCAGTGCTGTCATCACCGACATAGAGAGCTCGGTATGTTTGCGACAGCAGGAGCAATTGTTCGACCGCGAAACCTTTATCACCTGCGTTTGCGGGCAGCAGACTTATATTGAATTTTCCGGTAATGATGCGGGGAGCTGGAGATAGCTTTTCAAAAATTGCCGATAAGGTCTTCTGCGTCCGCTTGTGATCTATCGCTTGACGGTAGTGCACCGTCAGCGAGTAAGACTTGTCTTCGATCCAGACGCCTTCACCCAAAGGAGAAAGCATAGGCTGAAGCGACGACAGCCAAACTCGGCAGAGCTCGAAGTTTTTTGCTGCTTGCCGCTGCCAGCCGGGTAGCCCTTCAAGACCGTGATTTCCGATCACGTAGTCTGGTTCAAATCCCAGGCGCTTGCGCATGTCTGCGAGCGAACGCCCGGTGATGATGCCAACTGCTGCGCGCGACTGCAGCGCTTGTAACTGTGCCTGTATGGGTGATGGCAGACTGACTCGTGCAGGATTGCTGACCAGGGGTGCGAGCGTTCCATCAAAGTCAAACAGACATAGCGCTGGCTGCTGCAAAAAGCCCTCCAGTGCCAGATAGCCTGCATCGGAGAACAAGGGCTTCATACGGCGCGACGCAATGGATGCTGGCTGTGGGTATGAATTTTTTCGGTCACTCGCTGGCGTCGACGCAACCTCGCGGCATCCAGCAGCATCAGCCCTGCCCATCGATAGACATTGAAGTCACGTACCAGGGTGCGCATACTGCGCATGCGCTCGCGCTGTTCTGCTGCCGGCATGTTCAGTGCGCGATAGAGTGCCTGCGCTCCCTGTTCGATGTGATAAGGATTGATGATGAGTGCTTCATGCAATTCCCTCGCCGCGCCGGTGAACTGGGACAAAATCAATACACCCAGCTCATCATCGCGTGCGGCGATGAATTCTTTGGCGACCAGATTCATTCCATCATGGAGGCTGGTTACCAGACAAATATCGCTGGCGCGATAGCATTTCGCCAGCTGATCAGATTCATAGTGCTCAATTCGTAGAACGATGGGCGGCGCTGATGCATTCAGATAGCGCTGATTGATTTGATTCGCGAGCCTGCGGACGCGCGCTTCCAGATTCTGATACTCATCCAGCGAGGAACGACTCGGTGCTGCAATCTGTAACAGTGAGAAATGCCCTATCAGCTCGGGACGCGACTCAAGCAAGCGATCAACGGCCTGAAAACGTTCGACAATGCCTTTGGTGTAATCCAGCCTGTCCACACCCAGGGCAATCCGGTGATCCTTTGGTAAGTTCAGGCTCTCGCGCAGCTCGTTGCGACACTGAACAATATCCAGCACGGTTTCGGATTCAGGCCAGGCGATTGAGATGGGATAAGGCTCCACCTGCGTCAATTCGCCGCCATAAGAAATCGTTGAGGCCTCATGCTCTATGCGGGTTTCGAGGTAGCGATCGACGGTTTCAAGAAAATTTTTGCAATGGAATGGCGTGTGAAAACCCAGCAGGGTGTTGCCGAGCAGTCCCTCAAGCAGCTCTTCCCGCCAGGGGCAAATACCAAAAGATTCCGGATTGGGCCACGGAATATGCCAGAACATGATGATCGTGGCCTTTGGCAGCTTTTCTCTGACCATCCGCGGTAACAGCGCAAAGTGATAATCCTGAACTAGCACGACCGGGTCATCGGTGTGTGCCTCAGTGATGACAGCGTCTGCGAAACGCTGATTGACAGCGACATATTGCTCCCAGTCTGCGGTACGGAATACGGGTCGCACATGCGCCATATGACAAAGTGGCCACAGGCCTTCGTTGGAAAAGCCGTAGTAGTAACCTTCCTCCTCCTTGCTGGTCAGCCACACACGCCGTAGCGTGTAAGCGGGATGGGAAGGAGGTACTTGCACCCGGTCGTGGGCATCAACAGTAAGCCGGTCAGCACTCCCACTGCCATGCGCGATCCAGGTTCCCGAGCATGCACGCATCACGGGCTCAACTGCGGTCACCAGACCGCTTGCGGGACGTCGTACCACGATGCCCTGCTCGCCCTGTTCATGAATGTAGGGTTCGCGGTTGGAGACCACCAGTACCTCGTCACCAGCCAGCTCGTCATGCAGTAGCGAGCGTAATTTCTGCGGCGTCCATGCCTGAGGTGATTGCTGTTGTACGCGTCGCTCAATGTGCATTTGATGAAGCATGGCGCGCAGATCGCCGACTAGTGGGCGAAATTCGGGTGGTGTCACGCTGCCTGTTGGTGAAGCCGTTTCGAGTCGCAACAGATTTTTCAGTGCACTCACCCAGCCGAGCCAGCTCCAGTGAGCAATCCATGCCACCAATACAGAAATTCCGAGAAACATCAGTAAAAAAACGACCGTGAGATAAAAACGAAATTCATCACTACGGCGTTGAATGAAATGGGTATCTTGGACAATCAAAAGCTGGCCTATCGCAATACCACTCTGCTCCAATGCAATCGCATTGATCCGCATAGAAGCTGACGACGCAGCTCGACAATTTAATTGTGGTGGCAGGGCACTGCTGCGATACCGTAAATGGCCTTTCAGATCGCAAAAGCCCAGCGCCAGCAAATGTCCATCGATAGCAGCACGCGCCAGCAAATCTTGCACCGCGTCCGAGTCTTGCAACATCACATAATCAATCAGGGGCTCTCGAATCGACGCAGCCACCATTTGTGCACGCGTGTCGAGATCGCGCAAAAACCAGCGCTGCGTCAGATCATCAACCATAGGCAGTAAAACCAAGGCAGAGAGTCCAATGACCAGCGCTAGCGGGAGGATCAAACGTAACGAGAGCTGGAGCGGTCGAATTGGCATCAAGCAACACCCGGGAAAAAGGTAGGTCTCCGACGCTTCAAGCTCAGTGTCCGTCTGAACATCTGCAGTGAGACCTGATTGCGGACCTGCAATGCTCGACTCAATTGACTTCCGAACAAATCTTTCGCAGCCAAGGAATCGCTGATTAAATAAA
This sequence comes from Oxalobacteraceae bacterium, assembly GCA_027490465.1. Taxonomy (GTDB): domain Bacteria; phylum Pseudomonadota; class Gammaproteobacteria; order Burkholderiales; family Burkholderiaceae_D; genus Pernthalerella. The sequence continues at coordinate 114,485 of JAIXXZ010000018.1, read as the reverse complement.
ACCGGAAATTTTTGCTGCTCAATGATTCACGGCAAATCCTGAATTTTTATGGCCCCCGCGTCGTACAGCTACGCTGGCTCGCCATAAAAAGTGGATTTATTCAGCGTGTCCCTAACCGAGGCCGGTCGCGACAGTTCTCAAACAGACACTCAGAATTTGGGGACGTTCAATGAATCCCCGTTTTATGGCGAACCGGCACAGCTATGCGATTGGGAACCTGAAAATCCATGATCATGGAGCCCCATACTCAGCCAAAAAAACTTCGGTTTTGTTTGATCTGGACTGCCCTCACGATGGACTCTAAAGAGTCTGTGCGGTTCCAGAACTTGGGTACGATTAACAGACAACATGTTGCGTCGCAACATTAAAAACTTGTGGGATATTCATCTAAATGACTACCGGTAAGTCACAAGCTGGTTATGATTGCGCATGACATCGGCGCAGCTAATCAACAGCGCCGTCCAACCCCATAAAGAATGAATGACAGCGCATGGAGACGCAAACATCCGTAGCGGATACTTTTCCGCGTTTATTGCTTGAGCACGCGCAAATACGCGCCGACAAGCCTGCGTTCAGGGAAAAAGATCTGGGTATCTGGCAAACGACCAGCTGGTCTGAGGCCGCCGAACATATCCGCCAACTCGCCTGCGGACTCTCTGCGCTGGGTTTCAAACGCGGCATGAACCTCGCTGTGATCGGCGACAACCGTCCGCGTTTGTACTGGGCGATGTCCGCTGCTCAGTGCTTGGGTGGTGTTGCTGTCCCCCTGTATCAGGATGCGCCTGCCGCCGACATGGCCTATGTGCTGGAAAACGCCAGCATCGATTTCGCGATCGTTGAGGATCAGGAACAGGTCGACAAGCTGCTCGAAATCCGGGAAACCGTGCCTGGCCTCTCGCACATTGTGTACGACGACGGACGCGGATTGCGTAACTACGCGCAGCCGGGTCTTCATGCATTTGAGCAGGTGCAGGCACTGGGACGATCGCACGCCGACAAGCACCCTTCATTTTTCATGGATGAAGTGCTTGCCGGACGGCCTGATGACATCGCCGTCATTCTTTACACATCCGGTACCACGGGCAGACCCAAGGGCGTCTGCCATTCCCATGCGGCGATGATTGCTACCAGCAAGACCCTGATCGCATTTGACGGACTCACGCCCGAAGATGAAGTGTTGTGCTATCTGCCTTTGGCATGGGTGGGCGATTTTCTGTATTCCTTTGCGATGTCGCACCTCAGTGGCTTTTGCCTGAACTGCCCGGAATCACCTGCAACGGTTACCAGTGATTTGCGTGAAATTGGCCCAACCTATTATTTCGGACCACCGCGAATCTACGAAAACATTCTGACGCAGGTGATGATTCGTATCGAGGATGCCAGTGCCATCAAGCGCGGCATCTTTCATTACTTCATGCGCGTCGCGCGTCGTGTGGGACTCAAACTTCTCGATGGCAAATCCGGTGTCTCGCTCAGCGACAGGTTGCTGTATGCGCTTGGTGAATTACTGGTTTATGGCCCGCTGAAGAATGTATTGGGGATGTCTCGCGTACGCGTTGCGTATACAGGCGGCGAGGCGATTGGCCCGGACCTGTTCGACTTCTATCGCTCCATCGGCATCAATCTCAAGCAGCTTTATGGCATGACCGAAACCTGCGTGACGGTGTGCATGCAGCGGTCCGGCGATGTGAAACTCGATACGGTCGGACGCCCCATGCAGGGCGTGGAAGTCAAGATTGCCGATAGTGGCGAGGTACTCGTCCGCTCGCCCGGCCTGATGATTGCGTATTACAAAAAACCGGAAGACACCGCCGAAGCGATCGATAGCAACGGTTATTTTCATACCGGTGATGCCGGTTTTTTCGACAATGACGGTCACCTGAAGATCATCGACCGCGCCAAGGATGTGGGCAAGATGGCGGATGGCACATTGTTCGCGCCGAAGTACATCGAAAACAAGCTGAAGTTCTTCCCTTTCATAAAAGAAGCCGTCGCGTTTGGCGATGGTCGCAAGGCCTGTAACGCCTTCATTAACATTGACATGGAAGCCGTCGGCAACTGGGCTGAACGCCGCAATCTTCCCTATACCGGCTACACCGATCTGGCCGCACAATCCGCCGTGTATGAGTTGATTGCGGACTGCGTGGAAAAGGTGAATGCCGATCTCGCTGATGATGCGCTGCTCGCAGGATCGCAGATTCATCGCTTCCTGATACTGCATAAAGAACTCGATCCTGACGATGACGAGCTAACCCGCACGCGCAAGGTACGCCGCCGCTTCATCGCGGAAAAATATGCGGTACTGATTGAGGCGCTGTATGCAGGCAACGCACGTCAATATATTGAGACGCAGGTGAAATTCGAGGACGGTCGTCAGGGCATGATCAGCGCCGATCTGGAAATTCGCGATGTCAAAACTTTTGCGCCAGCGCGCAAGGCGGCATGATGACCGAGAACGCCAATAACAGCCGTCGGATCGGCGAGGTCATTCTGGACCTGCGCAACATATCCCTCTCGTTTGGCGGCGTGCGTGCATTGACCGACATCTCTTTCGATGTGCGCGAACACGAGATACGCGCCATCATCGGACCCAATGGCGCTGGCAAAAGCTCCATGCTCAATGTGATCAATGGCGTGTATCGGCCGCAGCAAGGTGAAATCATCTACCGCGGCGAGCATCGGCATGACATGGACACGCATGCAGCAGCCAAGAGTGGCATCGCGCGTACCTTTCAGAATATCGCGCTGTTCAAGGGCATGACGGTGCTGGACAACATCATGACTGGCCGCAATCTGAAAATGCAGTCGAATTTTCTGCTGCAGGCACTGTACATTGGTCCGGCCCGCCGCGAAGAAATCGAACATCGCAAGAAAGTCGAGGAAGTCATCGATTTTCTCGAGATCCAGCACATACGCAAAACACCTGTTGGTCGCCTGCCTTATGGCCTGCAGAAGCGCGTGGAGTTGGGTCGCGCGCTGGCAGCCGAGCCCAAGATTCTTTTGCTGGACGAACCCATGGCCGGCATGAACGTGGAAGAAAAGCAGGACATGTGCCGCTTCATCCTCGACGTGAATGAGCAATTCGGTACCACCATCGTGCTGATCGAGCATGACATGGGTGTGGTGATGGATATCTCGGACCGCGTGGTGGTACTCGATTACGGCAAGAAGATTGGTGATGGCACGCCGGACGAAGTCCGCAACAATCAGGACGTGATCAATGCTTATTTAGGGGTCGCACATTGAATCTGAATTTTTTCTTTGAAGTCCTGATCGGTGGCCTGCTCTCCGGGATCATGTATGCGCTCGTGGCGCTGGGCTTTGTGCTGATTTACAAAGCCTCAGGCGTGTTCAACTTCGCGCAGGGCTCGATGGTGTTTTTCGCGGCACTTACTTGCGTATCGCTGACTGAGCTAGGTCTGCCCTTATGGACAGCGATTCTTGTGACCATTGGTGTGATGGCCTTGCTGGGGCTGGCAATCGAGCGCGTCGTACTCAGGCCTCTGGTCAATCAGCCGGAGATCTCGCTGTTCATGGCGACGATAGGTTTGACATTTTTCATCGAAGGCATGGCGCAGCTGATGTGGGGCTCGGATGTGAAGCGGCTGGATCTGGGTATCGAAGACGTGCCGATGGAAAGCATGATGAACATGTTCAACATCGTCATCTCGCGCTTCGATGTGACCGCCGCCGCAATCTGTGCGCTGCTGGTGACCGGACTGGCGCTGTTTTTCTCGCGCACCAAGGTGGGTCGCGCGTTGCGCGCGGTGGCAGATGATCATCAGGCGGCGCTCGCCGTCGGGATTCCCTTGCAGCAGATCTGGGGCATCGTCTGGGGCGTGGCAGGATTTGTCGCACTGGTCGCGGGCTTGCTGTGGGGATCGCGCAATGGCGTGCAGTTTTCGCTGAGCTTCGTCGCGCTCAAGGCGCTGCCTGTACTGATTCTCGGTGGGTTTACCTCCGTGCCCGGCGCCATTATTGGCGGACTCATTATCGGCTCATCTGAAAAACTCGCTGAAGTCTATATCGGACCTTTTGTCGGTGGCGGTATCGAGGGCTGGTTCCCTTATGTGCTCGCACTGGGCTTCCTGCTGGTGCGGCCTGAAGGCTTGTTTGGTGAAAAAATTATTAGAAGGATTTAACGCGCTGAGCAATGCGCGCTAGTTGGAACCTATCGCATCAGGCCGATAGCAAGGGTAAACCATCGGTGTCGTTCAACATACTGTACGCCGCCGCCAGCGCGTTGGTATGTTGAGATTCACGCTTGAAAGATTCAGGGAGTTTTTATGCTGTACCGCGAAGCAGGACAATTCAAAACTACCTACGAGACTGATGGGCAGATTTTCCCCATTCGTCAGGACCGCATCGGCATACTGCTTTTGCTTGCACTCGCCTTCTTTGTGGTGCCTCTGGTGGCGACACCTTATCTGTTTTCAGCGATCCTGATACCTTTTCTGATTTTTTCGCTGGCAGCACTGGGCCTGAACATACTGACCGGCTATGCCGGCCAACTCTCGCTGGGCTCCGCAGCTTTCATGGCCGTCGGTGCATTCGCTTCCTACAACTTCATGCTGCGGGTGCCCGATATTCCCTTGCTGCTGGCGTTTGCTCTGGGCGGCTTGTGCGCTGCTGCACTGGGTATTGTGTTCGGCTTGCCTTCCTTGCGTGTGCGCGGATTTTATCTGGCGGCATCAACGCTGGCCACGCAGTTTTTCGTCGTGTGGGCGCTAACCAAGGTGCAATGGTTTACCAACTACAGTTCATCAGGGGTGATCACTGCGCAGAAGCTCGAAATACTCGGCTTCGTTTTTGACACGCCGATGACAAAATACCTCCTGGTCCTGGCAATTGTGTCTCTGCTCGCTCTGCTCGCAAAAAATCTCGTGCGCTCCAATATCGGCCGTTGCTGGATGGCGGTGCGGGACATGGATGTGGCCGCTGAAGTGATTGGTATTCGCCTGATGCACACCAAGCTGCTGGCATTTGCAATCAGCTCGTTTTATTGCGGTGTTGCAGGTGCCTTGTATGCCTATGCCTATCTGGGCACAGTGGAGCCGGAAGCCTATAACCTCGACCTCTCATTCCGCATTCTGTTCATGGTAATCATTGGTGGACTCGGATCGATCATGGGTTCATTTCTGGGCGCTGCTTTTATCGTCCTGCTACCCACCGTGCTGAATGTGCTCGCACATGCGCTGGGCATTTCGACTGCGGTGGCATCAAATCTGGAACTCATGGTATTCGGTGCGCTGATCATTTTCTTTCTGATCGTCGAGCCGCATGGTTTGGCCCGCCTGTGGCAAATCGCGAAGGAAAAACTTCGCCTCTGGCCTTTCCCGCACTAGATATCTTCGTCATACCGACTAATTTTTGTGGAGGAGACTATGAAGTTACTGAAATCACTCATGGCAAGCGTCGTACTGCTGGCAGCTGCCAGCACGGCAATGGCACAGCAATTCATTCCCATGCTGTCTTACCGCGTCGGCCCTTATGCCGCTGGCGGCAGCGGCTTCTACGGCGGCATCATCGACTACATGACCCTGATCAATATGCGCGACAACGGGATCAATGGCGTCAAATTGATCTGGGAAGAGTGCGAGACTGAGTACAACGCCTCACGTGGTGTGGAATGTTACGAGCGTCTCAAGAGCAAGAACGGCGGGGCATCGCTGGTCGAGCCACTCTCGACTGGCATCGCCTACGGCATCCTTGATCGCGTTGGTACTGACAAAATCCCGATGACAACGCTGGGCTACGGCCGCTCCGATGCAGCGAACGGCAAGGTCTTCCCTTATGTATTCCCACTCATCACCAGCTATTGGAACCAGGCCGCTGCGATGGTGCACTACCTCGGTGAAAAAATGGGGGGGTTGGACAAGCTGAAAGGCAAAAAAATCGTTCACCTCTACCACGACTCTGCGTATGGCAAAGAGCCATTGCCAGTGCTCGAGGCAGAAGCCGCCAAATACGGCTTTGAACTGATCAAGATTCCCGTTCAGCCTCCGGGCAATGACCAGCAGTCGCAATGGCTGCAGATTCGTCAGGTGCAACCCGACTTCGTGATCGTCTGGACCTATGGCGTGATGAGCGCCGTGTCACTGAAAACCGCGCAACGCAATGGCTTCCCACGTGAAAAAATGCTGGGTGTCTGGTGGGCCGGTGCTGAAGAAGATGCAGTACCAGCAGGCGATGCAGCCAAGGGCTTTACTACCATGAGCTTCACCACACCGGGCAACTATCCTCTGCTCGATGAGATTCGCAGCAAGGTATATGGTGCTGGCAAAGGCAATCTGGCCGAAAAGGATCGCGTCGGTCACACGATGTATCTGCGCGGTATTGTGGCGGGTGTGCTGATGGTGGAGGCCATGCGTAATGCGCAGGCTAAATTTGGTAAGGGTAAAGTGCTGACCGGTGAGCAGGTCCGCTGGGGTTTCGAGAATCTGAATGTTGATGCTGCACGCCAGAAAGCGCTCGGTGTCGCCGATCTATTCCCTCCGGTGAAAACATCTTGTGATGATCACGAAGGCTCGGGCGCGACCAAGGTGCAGCAATGGGATGGCAGCAAGTGGGTTCCCCTGTCCAAGACCTGGATTACGGGTGACAAAGCTCTGGTACGCAAGCTGCTGGAAGAGACATCAGCGGCCTACGCCAAAGAAAAAAATATCAAGGCAGCCTGTCTGAAATAACTCATACAAAAGCAGAAGCTTTTTGATCAAGACTCTGCGTTGTGTATCGCAGGACTTCGGCGCGAGCCGAGGTCCTGCAGTTTTTGCAGTCCAACGGAATGGCAAACATGAACCAGAATCCGCCCATCCTGACTATCAATAATATCGAGGTCATTTATGACCACGTCATCCTTGTGCTCAAGGGCGTATCGTTATCGGTACCACGTGGAAAAATCGTGGCGCTGATGGGCGCGAATGGCGCGGGCAAATCAACCACGCTCAAGTCCGTCTCGACTCTCTTGCGTGGCGAACGTGGCGATGTGACCAAGGGCAGTATTGAATTCAATGGCGAGCGCATCGATCAGCTAACGCCCAATGAACTGGTCAGGCGTGGTCTGTCGCAGGTCATGGAAGGCCGCCATTGCTTTGGTCACCTGACGATAGAAGAAAATCTGCTGACTGGCGCCTATACACGAAAGATTTCGCGCGCCGAGCTGAAGAATGCACTTGAGAAGGTCTATCATTACTTCCCACGCCTGAAGCAGCGCCGCAGCTCGATGGCCGGCTATACCTCTGGCGGCGAGCAGCAGATGTGCGCGATTGGCCGCGCGCTGATGGCCAAACCAACGATGATTCTGCTGGATGAGCCCTCAATGGGGCTCGCGCCGCAAATCGTTGAAGAAATTTTCGGCATCGTACAAGATCTCAATAAAACCGAGCAGGTTTCCTTTCTGCTGGCTGAACAGAACACTACCATTGCGCTGCGCTACGCAGATTTTGGCTACATTCTTGAGAATGGTCGCGTGGTAATGGAAGGTGCTGCAGCCGATCTTGCTTCGAATGAGGATGTCAAAGAGTTTTATCTCGGTGTGTCCGGTGGTGATCGCAAGAGTTTCCGTGACATGAAATTTTATCGCCGCCGCAAACGCTGGCTGGCCTGATTCACTATCTCTGATATTTGCCATGACTGATTTCCATGACGCGCTCGAATCGCGCGACCCTGATGTGCGCGAAAAGGAGCTGCTGGCTGCATTGCCTGCGCTGATACAGCGTGCACAACAAACGGCCGGTTGGTCCTCCATTCTCTCTGGCGTGAATGCCTCCGATATCAGGTCCCGCGAAACACTGGCGCAATTGCCGGTGACCCGCAAATCTGAACTCAAAACATTACAAGGCATGTCACTGCCCTTCGGCGGCCTTGTCAATACATCCACCCGTGATTTGTCCCGAATCTTCATGTCACCCGGCCCGATTTTCGATCCTGAAGGTCGTGGTGTCGACTGGTGGCGCTTTGCGCGCCCTCTCCATGCCCTGGGTGTCAGACGCGGTGATCTCATACAAAATTGCTTTGCCTATCATTTCACACCGGCCGGGCTCATGGTCGAGGGCGGCGCGATCAAGCTCGGCTGTCCGGTGATACCTGCAGGTACCGGACAAACGGAAATGCAAGTTCAAGCGATGAATCTGTTGCGACCCCGTGTCTACACAGGTACGCCATCATTTCTGAAGATCATCATCGAAAAAGCGCAGGAAATGGGCGAGGACATCAGCAGTGTTGAATGTGCACTGGTGAGTGCGGAGGCATTACCACCGTCCCTGCGACAGTGGCTCAATGCGCATGGCGTGCCGAATGTGCTGCAAACCTACGGATCGGCTGACATCGGCAATATTGCCTACGAGACGATGACAGATGGCCAGGTCAATCCCGGCATGGTGCTCGACGAGGCGCTGCTGCTGGAAATTGTGCGGCCGGGTACGGGAGATCCCGTGCCTGAGGGCGAAGTCGGTGAAATCGTAATTACCTCATTCAACCCGGACTATCCACTGATTCGATTTGCCACCGGCGATTTGTCCGCGGTCTTGCCAGAGACCTCACCCTGCGGAAGATCCAATACACGCATCAAGGGCTGGATGGGTCGCGCAGATCAGACCACCAAAGTTCGCGCAATGTTCGTACATCCCTCGCAGGTCGCCGAGATCGCCCGTCGCCACACTGCGATTATCAAAGCTCGCCTGGTCATCACGGGTGAAATGGCAAATGACCAGATGACCTTGCAGTGCGAAGTGGCGGATCCCGCTGTACTCTCGGGCGAGACGGAAGCAATTGCAGCCACCATACGCGAGGTTACTAAGTTGCGCGGTGATGTCAGACTCGTCGTTGCCGGGACACTGCCCAATGACGGAAAAGTCATAGAGGATGCGCGCAGTTACCAGTAAAGCTGGCCCATCGGTCAGTGGCTTGGTGCCTGTAGCAGCATTGTCGCGAGCGGGCCGGGTTCGACACAAGAGGTACAGCCGTACTTGATATGCCGTGAGTACCGCAAAGCACAGGCCAAATCACGCGGCAAGGTTTTCAAAAATGTACTCAGATAACCGCTGCTTGCTTCATCTGATGCGAGACTGCCAGCAGCGCAATCGCTTCTGCATCGATATCAATGATCTCGGTGGTTTTATGGCAAAACCGTTTGAACAGCTGACGATCGAATGCGTAGAGTAATGCGTCACTCGTTGATTCCCGCATCGCCGCAGGCCGCAGATGGGGGACAAATACGCTGCCCATCAGAAATCGAATGATCACGGTATTGCGCAGTCCTTGCAGGGAGCGACGATCCAAGCCTTGTGCGACACCGACTTCAAGCGCATTCTTAGTGAGCATTGCACAAAAATCTCTGATACTGCCAGGTAGACCTGCTTCAAGATTCCCCTCATCGAAAATCAAATCCGTCACAGCCTCGATATAGGCTTGCGCGCCCCGCTCGCCATAGACAAGATCGCAAGCCGCAACGAGTCGACTTGTCCATTCTGTCACCATGGTGTCGCTGATCAGCTCCTTCGGCCATGTTGATGGCAGCGGCCGAATATCTTTAGTACCAAAAGGCGCGGCGATTGCCTGTTCCAGCAGCGCTCGGGTAATTTTCCCAGGGGTGTTTGCCCCAACATCACTCACACCTAATATCTCGGGTAAAGCACGAACGGCCAGCGTATCGAGCTTCTCGCCGTACGGCGTCAAGGACGACACCTTGCATCTTGCCCCGGGCCCGGCATTAGTGCGGAAAGCGGGTATCACTACTTTTTGTTTTGATGACATCGTGGGTATGCTGGAGGATACGAAAAAGCTTGCATCGTTTACGGTGCGCTTACCGACCATTGGTGCGCTGGGATCCTGTGTCATCGGGATTGCTGATTTCAGCGTGATCTTGGTTGTATTCATCAGGTGTCAAAAATCAAAATTGATGTAAACCACACTCGGTGATTATCCTGCCTCACTGCACGGCAAAGTGCGGGAATGGTCAAGGTCGGTCACAAAACAAGGCCTGGAGTTCTCAAAAATCGTTATTTATTTGAAGAAATTTAGGGCGACGCTGATCAAATCCGCGTTTTATGGCAAGCCAGCACCGTCTTGCGCCGTGGGGATAAGTGAAATCCAGAACTTGGTGCCATTGACCTTGCCACAAAAGTTTCCGGTGTTATTCAATCAGGCTGTCCTTGGCAATCAAGGACCTTTTTGGGCTGTTCATCGCACCAGACCTAAGAAGAAGTTGTGGCACCTCAAACGAGTTTTCTTACAAGTATCAAACTGAGCGCTTTGGGTATCCACTCATGATGAGTCCGGCAAATCTTGCTGGCAATTGAATGTAAAGGAATCCCATGTACCCTCTGCTTACTCGTTCAGTTGTGCATACAACAAGCCGCCCTTTTCGGCTCACTCAACAATCTACGCAAAGCGCCAGGCGAACACCACAGCTATTTCATCGCCAACGCAAGGCCTCCTATTATTTTGAGGCTAGCCGACATACCTCATTGTCCTTCCAACTTTTGCTGTCACAACTCAAAGAGCAGAAAGTGGCTGGGCAGCATCGCCGCACAAGCGATTATTTATGTCTGAGTATGGATAACCTGCTGGCATCAATTCGCCCGGGAATCGATGATGATGCACAAAGTCGGCAATACTTCACAGCACTACTGCGCATGCATTTGTCATATCTGACAGAAGATGAGATAAAGCAACTCCATGACGGACTGAAAGACGCGCAATTCTCCTGCAATGTCGTCGAAACCATTATTGATGATGAGGTATACCGCGACTATGGTTTTTCCAACGGACCGCCACACTCATTCAATCGGACGCTGATGCAAACGACGGATTTTTTCAATTTTCTAGAGGATCTGAAAGCCAGCGTCCTTGAATACCGAAACGACTCGCTAGGTTCAGATTTTTCAACAGGCATACGTGATGTCTTGCATTCGAGCTTTAGCGAGTGGAATCATTCCAATAAAACGATAGATGACTTGCATCGCAGTCTCTTTCGGGTCGCGAGGATATTGGATTTTCCGATTACACCCCATGAAATCATCATTAAGTCAGCGACTGTCAAATCAACTACAGTGACAGCCGGACAAAATTCGATTTTTATTGATGATCGAATGGTCAATGCCGTAATGGCCGAGACGAAAGGCGTCCTGTTTTCCGAATTATTGCGTGATTTACTTGAACTGCTACTCACGCAAAAATTGTTTGGTATTGCTGTCCCGCCCGACAAGCTCACGCGTACGCAGCGGCAGCAGTTGTATGCCGTGATGGCACAGATCTATGCAAATGCTCCATCAAGCAGCGGGAAGGATTTCAAGGATTGCGCACGCGCGGTTCTGAAAGGTGCTGCTGATTTCGGCGAGGTCAAAATTCAACCGACCACCGGAGTAGCACTGGGTCACGCATGGATAGCACCGTCCTTGTCGCTCGTACCAGACAGGCGGAAAAATTATACAGAGCTTGGGCATCGCTTCATGCATTCAGGATTTCATCTTGAGCCGGGCGACTCCCAGATTCGTGAATGGCCAGCGCACTTCATGAGCGCCAAAGAAAACGAGGAGGCCTATCCGGACCAATACGCGTGGTCCGTGCGCGTGCCGGTGAATTCGATACGTTTGCAGGCAGCCGCTCGGGAAGTCCGACGAGAATGGGAATCGCAGGGTGTGCCTTACCGGTTCATCGGCACCGAGCCTGAAATGCGGGCCACAGGGTGTCGAGTAACCGTCTGGGAGGCCGTCCAGCGCGGCATGACGGATGATGCGCTTACCCTATTTCAGCACTACAACAGCGGCCTTCCAGAACCCCAATCACCCACGGAGCTGTGGCAACGTCTTGAAGGACTGATGCAATGGATAGAGGCCGTGTCCACTGACTAAGTCACCAGACGGCGGAGCCTTCCAAAGTGCATCGGGGCTTCGCCTATAATTGAGCCGTGCCTGACAGAATATCCGGGAACATGCATGCAATCGATACGCGACCGGTAAATGGAAGATTGATGAGGTTTTTATCAATCGCGCGCCAAAGCCTCATGCGGCATCCCGGGGGCAGATCAACATGTGCACAGGATGAATGAGGTTCCCACGATCGCCTGAGTAATCGCTGGCATAAAATAAAAATAGGTTTCGGCACGTACCTGAATTGTCGAGACGCACTTTCCAAGGCAAATACCATGTCCAAAGCTTATGTTGTTGCTGAAATCACCGTCACTGATCCGCTCGCCTACGAGGAGTATCGAAAGCTGGTACTGCCGACCGTGTTAGCTTTTGGCGGGCAGTTTCTGGTGCGAGGCGGCACCCGAATTCAGTGTGAAGGAGAGGATGACGCACACCACAATCAGATGCGCACCGTGATTCTGGAGTTTCCATCAATGTCCATAGCGCGCGAATGGTATGGCTCATCCGCTTATATAGAAGCAAAAGCCCTGCGACAGGCAGCGTCGACGGGTCGCTTGTTTATCGTTGAAGGCGCCTGAGTTTTCCTTGCTTCACTCGCTTTAATCGCATTGCGAGCAGTCAGATAAAAAACTGTCCTGCATATCCAAAACAGCCACTCAACCCGCTTTGGCTTCTACATCCACCAAATAATTATCTTGCACATCCAGAGCGCCCGCGCGGCGCAGCTGTGTAATTGCCCAATGCGCCAAATGAATCTTGCCGAAATTCATATGCCGCTGATTGGCAGACTTCACCAGAGGGATTGAATTGAGGAGTTTCGGTACTTCAGAGAGCTTGATTCGCTGACGCTCCATGAGCAGGAACTTCAGCAAGACCTTGATGCCATTTTGTGCATTTCGTAGCGGGTCGCCTTCGAGATAATCAATGCGTGAATGGGCTACTTCTATCGCCTGCTTTACTTCAGTGAATGGCTTGCCATGCCCGGGTATGACCAGCCGCACATCGAGTGCCTCAATCATCTGCAAGGTGGCGCGTGTTTCTCTGAAACCCGAGATACCATCCAGTGCAGGAAAAACCACACCAAAACCCTTCTCCCACAAGGCATCGGCGGAAATCAATATGCCATGCTTCTCGCAAAACAAAAGATAGGAATAAGGATGATGTCCGGGTGCGCAGAGTGCCGACCACTCGAGATCACCGAGTATGATTTTATCGCCAGGATGAACACTGGCATCTGCACGAAAGCGCTCGCAACGCTGACCCGTGGCCTCAAAGGTCAGTTGTGATCTCTCCCAGTTTTGTACGCGATTGAATTCTGCTGCCGGAACGAAGGTGCGCGCTGCCGGAAAATGAGTTTGCAAAATATGATTGCCGCCACAATGATCGGAATGCAGATGCGTGTTGTAGATGGCGTCCAGCGTCCGTCCTTTCAGTACATGGCGCAGCAAGATCAAGGTCTGATTCTCGTGCGTGCAGTAGCCGGTATCGACGATCGCGGTTCGGTGCTTGCTTGTGAAGACAATGTTATTCGACGAAAGCCAGCCGCGCTCCAGTACATGCATTGAGTCAGGAAGATTCATTTTTTCATCTCGTAGGCCAAGGATATTCTGGCGAACTCGGTCAGCAAGGCTTCAGTGCCACCGTTAAAAGTATAAAAAGCAGTCCCGGTGCGCACGACCAGCCGAGGCGGAGATAGCCAGCCTGCGCGCGGTATGCCTATCATTTTCGCGCCACGGATGTCGGGCCAGAGTACTTGACGATTGATTACCCAGGTCTGCTTGATACCCCTGTCGTCAATCGTGACGGTTGAATGCAGAAATCCATAAAAAGACACGAGCAACAGTGCCAGCGCCGCCAGCATCAGCAAGATCACGCCCCAGCCATAGGCTTCGAGGGAAAAACGCATCGAGAAGCTGACGCCGTAGGCAATCAACCCGAAAGTAAACAGCGTTGCCAGCATCTTGAACCAGGGGCTGTACGCCGGACCGATCACCACGGAAGCGGGCTGATAAAAACTCGGCTGCATGAGGTGTCCTTGAGGAAGCCAACGAAGAAAACGACAAAATGCACTGCCATCAAAAAGAGCACAACCAATTTTGATGAAAGCGCTTATTTTGCCGTCCGACGTGCGTGAATGGCCAGCCAGATCTGTCGTTTTTTTGCTTCTGGCGCAATACCCCAGTCAATGATTTCGTCGATCGTGCGCTGACAGCCTTTACACCATCCCGTGGCCTCTTCCATCTGACAAATATTGATGCAAGGTGATGGCAATGGCCCCGTGTGCGTCAGAGGATCGAAATTTTTCAGGTCCATAAAATCAGAATTTTCTTACCCAAGCGCGGGCACAAGAATTTCTTTTAAAACAAGCGTCGTAAGGCAACATGGTCGCTGGCAAAACGGCAGAATGACAATGCAGCATTTCGCCAGAGCTTATAAAGCTCACAAACCCGCCCGGCGTTTTTTATCGTTCAGTCGCTCATGAAATTTTTCAGGCGTGATGATGGCGCGCTCGTGTTCACCCTCGCTGATCTTGTCCAGACCATCCCAGGCTTCCACACGAAAACGTACGCGCCGGCCTTCGACAGCAATCACCTCACCGCGTATGGTGAGTGTCATGCCGGGCGGCGTAGCCGCGAGATGGGAAAAGCTCACATGCGTACCCAGACTCTGCTCGTTTGGCCAATCCACATAATCCATGATGCCCTGCGTGCAGGCCAATTCCATCAGGCCCACCATGTAGCCAGTGGCCATTACCGCGGGCATATCCAGCGCAAAAGGGGTTTGCGAACCGAACAAATGCGGCACGACCGAATGCTCGGGCACTGTGGTTTGCCATTCAAACTGTATACCGGGCTGCAGCTTCGGGCTCATGATGCCGTCTCCTTGGATGAGTCATTGGCACGCCGCGCCACAATCGCATTCCCTGCGCGACTGACCGCCTTGCGGCCGAGATAATCTGAAATGAACTGTCCCGCATCCACGACGGCATCCAGATCAATATCGGTTTTTATATTCAACCCCTGCAACAGGTAAAGCACATCTTCCGTCGAGACATTGCCGGTAGCGCCTTTGGCATAAGGACAGCCGCCCAGACCCGCGACCGACGCATGAAAGATGCTCACGCCCACTTCGAGTGCTGCATAAATATTGGCCAGAGCCTGTCCATAGGTGTCATGAAAATGCCCTGCCAGCCTATCAATGGGAAACTCTTTTGCCACGCGCTCAAATACCTGTTGCACTCGGATCGCAGTACCCACACCAATCGTGTCGGCCACATCAATTTCGTCGCATCCCAGATCACGCAGACGCATCGCCACATCAGCGACTGCATCGGGCGCGACCTCACCTTGATACGGGCAGCCGAGCGCGCAACTGATACTGCCGCGCAGACGCAATCCCTGATCTTTGGTCGCTTGTGCGACTTCACGAAAACGCTCTATTGATTCGGCAATGGAGCAATTGATATTCTTTTGCGAGAACGCCTCGGAGGCCGCACCGAAAATCACGATCTCATCCGCGCGTGCCGCCAGGGCCGCCTCAAAGCCTTTCATGTTCGGCACCAGCGCAGAATAGATCGTGCCGGGCTTGCGCGTAATCTTTTCCATTACCTCGCCCGACGTCGCCATTTGCGGCACCCATTTCGGCGAGACGAAAGAAGCCGCTTCGATGTTTATGAATCCGGCTGCCGTCAGTCGGTCGACCAGCGCCACCTTGATCGCTGCCGGAATGATGTCCTTTTCGTTTTGCAATCCATCGCGTGGTCCCACTTCCACCAGCTTGACGCTTTCAGGCAAGCTAGACATCACGCCTCCCCAACCGACAAGCTGAGCAGCTGCGCGCCTTCATCCACCTGATCGCCCACGGCATACAACAACTCGCTCACCGTGCCATCACTGGGTGCATTGATGGTGTGCTCCATTTTCATCGCCTCCATGATGAGCAACGGTGCGCCTCGGGCAACGCGCTCACCTGCACTCACCAGCAATGCAATGATTTTGCCCGGCATGGGTGCAGTCAGCCGGCCTTCGTCCGCCTCACCTTCACCGGCATGCGCAATCGGGTCGCGCCACAGAATTTGCCAGTGATGACCCGCGTGAAATACATGAAAGGTATCCTGCTGCCTCACGACATGGCCCTGCAATTGCAGACCATCCATGCGCACCTGCACGGCGGCCTGACTAACGCTGATATCTTTCAGTGGAACTTGTAAATCGCCTGCCTCAAGCCACAGCGCATCACGACGATACGACAGTTGTATGGTCTGCACCCCAGCCTCAGATGAAAATGCAAAGCTGCGTTGATACGTACTATTCATGCGCCACCCCGACAGCTGCGCCCAGGGCTCGCCTGTGGCCGATGTAGCTGAGCGCACAAGGCTGACCGCCGCCAGTGCCAGCACCGCCAGCGGCAGGGTTTGCGGTTGGGGAAACAGGCTGTCATGGTGACGCTCGATCAGGCCGGTATCAAGATCGGCAGCAGCAAACGGTTCGCTGGCAATCAAGCGACCAAGGAAAGCGACATTCGTCGCCGGCCCCACCACCTGAAAAGCAGCCAGCGCCTGCGCCATGCGTGCCAATGCCTCCGCTCTGTCTTTTCCATGCACGATCAGCTTGGCAATCATTGGATCATAAAAAGGCGAAATCACATCGCCTTGCGTGACACCGGCATCAATACGCACTGCACCTTGCGTGAATTGCACGGCTTGCGGCATGTGTAAATAATCGAGCCTGCCCGTCGATGGCAAAAATCCTTTCTCGGGATTTTCTGCGTAGATGCGCGCCTCAATCGCATGGCCCGTTATCGTGAGTTCATGTTGCAACTGGGGCAGACGCTCGCCAGCCGCCACGCGCAGCTGCCATTCCACCAGATCAGTGCCCGTAATCATTTCTGTCACCGGATGCTCGACTTGCAGACGCGTGTTCATCTCCATGAAGTAAAAACTGCCGTCTTGATTCGCGATGAATTCGACCGTGCCTGCGCCTACATAAGCCACCGCCTTGGCAGCAGCGACCGCCGCTGCACTCATCGCCTGACGACGCTCCTCACTCATACCAGGTGCCGGCGCTTCTTCCAGCACTTTCTGATGACGACGCTGCACCGAGCAATCGCGCTCGAACAAGCTCACGCAGTTACCCTGCGTGTCTGCAAAAATCTGTATTTCGATATGACGCGGACGAGTAAGGTATTTTTCAACCAGCACCCGCTCATCGCCAAAACTGTTTTTCGCTTCGCGCTGGCAGGAAGACAGCGCATCCGCAAAATCTTCTGATCGTGTCACTATGCGCATGCCTTTACCACCACCCCCCGCAGTGGCTTTGAGCAGTACGGGATAGCCGATCTGATCGGCCTGCCCCTGAAGAAATACCGGATCCTGATTGTCACCGTGGTAGCCGGGTACCAGCGGCACCTGTGCCTTTTCCATCAGCGACTTGGCCGCAGATTTGGAACCCATCGCACGAATCGCCGATGCTGGTGGGCCTATGAATACCAGTCCGGCTTTCTCGCACGCCGCAGCAAAGGCTTCATTCTCCGAAAGGAAACCGTAGCCGGGGTGAATCGCTTCCGCGCCCGATTGTTTTGCTGCCGCAATGACGCGATCGATATTCAGATAACTTTCACTCGCAGCTGCCGGGCCAATGGCGATCGCTTCATCGCAAAAAGTCACATGACGCGCATGCGCATCCGCATCGGAATACACGGCGACCGACTGTATGCCCATACGGCGCGCGGTCGCAGCAACACGACAAGCAATTTCGCCACGATTAGCGATGAGAATCTTTTTGAACATCGTTCATGCTCCGGTGCTTTTTTATAGTGTGGTCAGTTGCAAAACTTCCAGCGTTCTCTCGCCCAGCAAAGTCATCTCCTCATCTGACAGCATAAAAGGCGGCATCCAGTACACCGTCGTACCTATCGGGCGCAGCAATAATTCTTTTTGCAAGGCTGTGGTGAAAAATCGCCGCGCAAATCCTTCTCTGACGGTCGGCGATACATCAAAGGCAGCAATCATGCCGCGCTGACGAACGTGACTCACCTGAGGATGCGCTGCGATCGGCTGCAAGGCCTGTGCGAGTTTTTTTGCGCGCAGCTGGTTATGGCTGATCACATCATCGTCATCAAAAATCTGCAAGGTCGCCAGTGCAGCACGACACGCCAGCGGATTACCAGTGTAGGAATGCGAATGCAGGAAACCGCGTGCCACCTCAGGATGATAAAAAGCCTGATAGACGTTATCGGTCGTCATGACCAGCGACAGCGGAAGATAGCCGCCGCTGATCCCCTTGGACAGACACAAAAAATCAGGCCAGATCGCTGCCTGCTCGCAGGCGAAGAAAGTGCCGGTGCGGCCGCAACCGACAGCGATCTCGTCGGCGATCAGATGTACGGCGAATTCATCACACAGCGCACGCAACTGGCGCAGATAGTCGGGAGCATGCATCGCCATGCCCACGGCGCATTGCACCAGCGGCTCAACGATGACCGCGGCGATCTTGTCAGAGCGACGCTCGAGCAAAGTGCGCATCGCTTGTATCGCGCGCACGGCAACATCCGCATCGCTCTCACCCGACTTTGCCTGACGCGCGTCGGGACTCATCACCACATGCGCACGCTGATACATCCCACCATAGGCCTCGGTGAATACCGGCACATCGGTGACTCCCAGCGCGCCCACGGTCTCACCGTGATAACTGCCCTGCAGGCAGACGAATTCCTGCTTCTCTGACCGCCCGCTGTTGCGCCAATAATGAAAGCTCATTTTCAGCGCGATCTCCACCGCCGACGCACCATCGGACGCATAAAAGCAATGGCCCAGCGCATGCCTGGTTTTTGCGGCGAGGCGCTCGGACAACTGCACCACCGGCTCATGGGTGAAGCCGGCGAGCATTGCGTGCTCGAGCCGGTCGAGCTGGTCTTTCAAAGCCTCGTTGATACGAGGATTCGCGTGACCGAATAAATTCACCCACCACGAACTGACCGCGTCAAGATAGCGCTGGCCCTGATGGTCATACAACCATGCGCCGCGCCCATGACTGATGGCGACCAGTGGCATGGTTTCATGATGCTGCATTTGCGTGCAGGGATGCCAGACACTGGCCAGACTGCGCGTTACCCAATCGTCGGCGCTTTGCATCACATTCTGAACAAACCGAATTTGGTGTCGGGAATAGGTGCGTTGAGAGCAGCCGACAATCCCAGTCCGAGCACCGTGCGTGTGTCGGCCGGATCAATCACGCCATCATCCCAGAGCCGCGCGCTCGCATAGTAGGGATGGCCTTGCACTTCGTATTGTTCGCGAATCGGCGTCTTGAACGCGGCCTCTTCTTCCGCCGACCAGCTGCCACCACGGGCCTCGATGCCATCACGTCGAACCGTCGCCAGTACACTGGCTGCCTGTTCGCCACCCATGACCGAAATACGTGCATTGGGCCACATCCACAACATGCGCGGCGAGAAAGCACGGCCGCACATGCCGTAGTTACCGGCACCAAAACTGCCACCAATAATCACGGTGAATTTAGGCACAGCGGCAGTCGCCACTGCAGTCACCATCTTCGCGCCATGACGGGCAATGCCTTCGTTCTCATACTTGCGTCCCACCATGAAGCCGGTGATGTTTTGCAGGAAAATGAGCGGTATCTTGCGCTGACAGCAGAGCTCGATGAAATGCGCGCCCTTGACGGCAGACTCGGAAAACAGAATGCCATTGTTGGCGATCACACCCACGGGCATGCCGTACAAATGCGCAAAGCCGCACACCAGGGTGCTGCCAAAACGCGCCTTGAATTCATCAAACTCACTGCCATCCACAATGCGCGCAATCACCTCGCGCACATCGTAGGGTTTGCGTGTGTCGGTGGGAATCGCACCGTAGATGTCGCGAGTATCGTATTTGGGCTCAACACTTTCGCGGCGCTGCAATTGGGATGCCTTGCTGCGATTGAGGTGACCGACAATATTGCGAGCAATGGAGAGTGCGTGATGATCATCCTGCGCCAGATGATCCACCACGCCTGACAGCCGGGTATGTACATCACCACCGCCAAGATCTTCGGCACTCACCACTTCGCCCGTGGCGGCTTTCACCAGCGGCGGACCACCAAGAAAAATCGTACCCTGATTTTTGACGATAATGGATTCGTCACTCATCGCCGGCACATACGCGCCACCGGCGGTACATGAACCCATCACCACGGCGATTTGCGGTATGCCTTGCGACGACATCTGCGCCTGGTTATAAAAAATTCGGCCAAAGTGCTCGCGGTCGGCGAATACATCATCTTGATTCGGCAAATTGGCACCGCCCGAATCCACCAGATAAATGCAGGGCAGGTGATTCTGCTGCGCGATTTCCTGAGCACGCAAATGCTTTTTCGCCGTCATTGGGTAATAAGTACCCCCTTTAACGGTCGCGTCGTTGCACACGATTACGCACTCTTGACCCTTGACTCGCCCTATGCCGGTGATGATGCCCGCCGATGGCGCGGCGTTGTCGTACATATTGAATGCCGCGAGCTGCGAAAATTCGAGAAAGGGTGTGCCAGGATCGAGTAACTGATTCACGCGCTCGCGTGGCAGCAGCTTGCCACGATCCGTGTGTTTTTTACGCGCATCCTCGCCACCGCCGAGCGCCAGTTTTTCGCAATGCGCGCGCAGATCATCCACCAGCGCCTGCATCGCAGTGGCATTGGCCAGATAATCGGCAGACCGTGGATTGAGTTTGGATTCAAGAACGGGCATGTTCACTGACCTTTGTCATTTTTTTCAAACGTACCATCGAGATACAACCACTGACCCGCCTCACGCACAAAACGACTGGTTTCGTGCAAACGATGCCCACGCCCGCCAACACGACAACGCGCGACGAATTCCACCGTGGCCTCATCACCCTGCTCCTCGGCGGAACGCAGCTCGAGCGCCAGCCATTTAATCGACGCATCGGTGAGCTGCTCCGCAGGGCAGGTGGACGGATGCCAGCTGGCTTTGAGGTAATCTTCATTACCGGTCACGTAGGCGGTATAGCGTGAACGCATTAACTGTTCCGCTGTATCGGGACTACGCTCTCTGCTTATAAAACGGCCACAGCATTCATCCAGCGATGGCCCACCACAAGGGCAAGGCTTGTTGTTTTTACTCATCGAATTTACGCTAACGCACGACCAATCAGAATTTTTTGTATGTCACTGGTACCTTCATAGATCTGGCACACCCGCACATCACGATAAATGCGCTCGACTGGAAAATCGGCCAGATAGCCATAGCCACCATGAATCTGTATCGCCTCGCTGCAAATTTGTTCGGCGACTTCACTGGCGAACAGCTTGGCCATTGCCGCTTCTTTCAAGCAGGGCAGGCCCGCATCTTTCATGCTCGCTGCATGCCAGACCATCTGACGCGCTGCTTCCAGACGCGTAGCCATGTCAGCCAGCCGAAACTGCACCGCCTGATGTTCAAACAAAGGCTTGTCAAAACTCTGCCGGTCTTTGGCATACAACAGTGCGGCATCAAAAGCAGCGCGTGCCATGCCCACCGATTGCGCAGCGATACCGATACGGCCACCTTCCAGACCGGACAAGGCAATCTTGTAGCCCATACCCTCTTCACCAATCATCTGATCGGCGGGCACACGGCAGTTCTCGAAAATCAGCTGCGCGGTATCCGACGAATGCTGGCCGAGCTTTTCCTCAATACGCGCAACGATATAGCCGGGGGTATTTGTGGGCACCCAAAAAGCGCTGATACCGCGCTTGCCGGCTGCCTTGTCTGTCACTGCCAGCACAATAGTAACGTCGGCATTTTTGCCGCTGGTGATGAATTGCTTCACGCCGTTCAGCACATAACTGTCGCCATCGCGCGTGGCAGTAGTGCGCAGTGCAGAGGCATCACTGCCCGCATGCGGCTCGGTTAGCGCGAATGCACCGAGCATTTTTCCGGCGG
The DNA here is from genome assembly GCA_027490465.1 of Oxalobacteraceae bacterium. GTDB lineage: Bacteria > Pseudomonadota > Gammaproteobacteria > Burkholderiales > Burkholderiaceae_D > Pernthalerella. The sequence continues at coordinate 92,679 of JAIXXZ010000018.1, read as the reverse complement.
CCAGTGGCATCAGCCACTGCTTTTTCTGTGCGTCGCTCGCATAGGACATGCCAATGCTGCACACCGGACAGTTGTTGACGGAGATGATCGTGGAGGTGCCGCCATCACCTGCGGCGATTTCTTCAATGACCAAGGCCAGCGCCAGATAATCCAGTCCGGCGCCGCCGAGTGACTCAGGTACTGCTACACCAAATGCGCCCAATGAAGCCAGCTGTGCCAAAGCCTCACGCGGAAACTCGCGCTCGCGATCCCAGCGCGCAGCATGCGGCACGAGCTGCTGCTGTGAAAATTCACGCAGCGCATCGCGGATCATCTGGTGTTGTTCGGTCAGGACCATTGGTTTTTGTTATCAACTGCTGTCATTGATGAATACAGTTTTGTTGAATTCTGTCTTGTACTAAGTACACATCATTAAAGCAACGGCACTGGATCCCGGCTTCCGCCGGGATGACGACATTACGGCCAACAGCTTCTGAAACGTCATCACCTGCATGTGATGACCGCTGCGTGGACGGATCGCATGCGATCCAAATTCCCCACTCGCTCCCGGCGGAAGCCGGGATCCAGCGTCTTTCCTTGCAGACCCGGTGGCTTTCGTTGAACACAAACGACCTCTAAAACGCAACCCTAGCGCGGGCACCTACAACAACATCATTACCAAGCCATCTTCCTGCCGTCATAACTCTGAAAACTGCCGCTATCCGACAATCCGAGCTTGCCAATCACACTCAGCATACCCGCCACGCTCTCCGTCACCGATGTCGGCGCACCTGAGCCACCCATGTCGGTTTGGACCCAACCCGGATTCATGGTGATAAGCGCAATGTTCGGATAATCATGACTGGCCGAGTGCACGGCCATATTCAAAGCGGCTTTCGATGCGCGATATATCCAGCCCATACTGGACTCGGCCTCTGCAATGCTACCCATGCCACTGGTAATGAACACAAAGCGACCATTGGAGGGTGTCAGCAAAGGCGCAAGTAATGGAATGGATTGCATCGCACCGAGCACATTCGCATGCATGGTCGCATCGAAAGCAGTCAGTGCCGGCGGTTCGGTCGCACCATCAAAGGATTCGAACACACCCGCGACATACACCACGAGATCCAGCTGCTCGCCATCGAGCCGCCAGGGCAGCTCGGCGAGGGACTCCGGCACCGTGACATCGGTGCGAATGGCCTGTGCGCCTTCGGATTGCAGACGAGCGAGTGATTCATCATCACGCGCCGTGGCAAATACCTTGTATTTATTCGCCAGCAGCTGACGAACAAACTCGCGCCCAATACCGCGCGATGCACCGATGATCAGGGCCGTTGTCATGACTTAGACCATCTCCAGCGCCATCGCGGTTGCTTCGCCGCCACCGATGCACAATGCGGCCACACCACGCTTGCCGCCGGTTTTTTTCAGTGCACCGAGCAGCGTGACGATAATGCGCGCACCTGAAGCACCAATCGGATGGCCGAGTGCGCAGGCACCGCCGTGAATATTGATCTTGTCATGCGCGATGTTGTGCTCTTTCATCGCTGCCATCGCAACCGCGGCAAAGGCTTCATTGACTTCGAACAGATCGACTTCCTTGCTGTTCCAGCCGGTCTTTGCGTACAGCTTTTCAATCGCGCCCACGGGTGCGGTGGTGAACCAATTGGGTTCCTGCGAATGACGAGTATGCGCGACGATGCGCGCAATCGGCTTGGCGCCGAGTTTTTTTGCAGTGGATTCACGCATCAGCACCAGCGCTGCGGCACCATCATTGATGGACGATGACGAAGCGGCGGTAATCGTGCCATCTTTTTTGAAGGCCGGCTTGAGTTGCGGGATCTTGTCGATCTTCGCCTTGAGCGGACCCTCGTCCTTGTCAATGACGACATCGCCGCCACGGCCTGCGACGGTGACCGGTGCGATTTCCCACGCAAAGCTGCCATCGGCAGTGGCTGCCTGAGCGCGCTTGACGGACTCAATCGCAAACGCATCTTGTGCCTCACGCGTAAATTGATACTTGGCAGAGCAGTCCTCGGCATAGGTACCCATTGCGCGACCTTTTTCATACGCATCTTCCAAACCATCGAGCATCATGTGGTCATACAGCGTGCCATGACCGATACGATAGCCGCCGCGCGCTTTCGGCACCAGGTAAGGTGCGTTGGTCATGGATTCCATACCGCCCGTGACCACGACATCATTGGTGCCCGCGACCAGCGAATCAAAACCATAGATCGTGGACTGCATTGCCGAGCCGCACATTTTGGACAGCGTCACTGCACCGGCCGATACGGGAATGCCAGCCTTGATCGACGCCTGACGCGCAGGTGCCTGACCCTGCGCCGCCATCAGGCAGTTACCAAAGATCACGTCGTTCACCACGTCAGCCTTGATGCCCGCGCGCTCAACGGCGGCACGAATCGCTACCGCACCCAGATCATGCGCAGACAATGAAGAAAAATCGCCCTGAAAAGCACCCATGGGGGTACGTGCTGCACCGACGATCACGATAGGGTCTTGCATTGCTCTCTCCAATAAAAGTTCAGGCCGCTTTTACGGCCGGATGATTTGCCTGGTTGATAAATCGGATTTCCTGCGGATACGGAAAGACATCCTCGACCTGACCTTCCTGAATCCGTAATTTTCTCTGCCGCCAGAAATCTGCTGTCAGCAGATCGGCATGATGCTTCATGAAGTATTGCCTGACCTTGGGATTTCCCAGCAAAAAGACACCAAACTGCTCGGGAAACACATCATTTTTCGCCACCGAATACCAAGGCTCGGCTGACATTTCATCTTCTTCGTTGCGCGGGGCAGGTATGTCGCGGAAATTGCAATCGGAAATATACTCAATTTCGTCGTAATCGTAGAACACCACGCGCCCCTGCCGAGTGACGCCGAAATTTTTGTACAGCATGTCGCCGGGGAAAATATTGGCAGCGACCAGATCCTTGATCGCATTGCCATATTCCATGACGCCGTGTTCGAGCTTGACCTCATCCCCTGCAGCCTCCGCTTCGGTCAGCCAAATGTTCAGTGGCGTCATGCGTCGCTCGATGTACAAGTGGCGCACGATAATCTGATCGTCATCTTCCTCGACCAGGGAGGGCGCTACGGCTTTCAGTTCGGCGAGCAAGTCTTCCGAAAAGCGCGAACGCGGGAAGGCAACATCCGAGTACTCCAGTGTGTCTGCCATGCGACCAACGCGGTCATGGCATTTGACCAGCTGATATTTTTCCTTGACCAATGCGCGCGTGGTTTCTTTGGGCGGTGGAAAACTATCCTTGATCGCCTTGAACACATAAGGAAACGAGGGCAGCGAGAACACCACCATCACCAAGCCGCGAATGCCGGGCGCGATTTCAAAACGATCGGACGAGTGCGCGAGGTGATGCAGGAAGTCGCGATAAAAGGCCGCCTTGCCCTGCTTTTGCAAACCGAGAATGGTGTAGATCTCACTGCGCGGCTTGTTGGGCAGCATGCTGCGCAGGAATTTCACATACGCAGAAGGTACTTCCATATCCACCTGAAAGTAAGCGCGCGTAAATGAAAATAACAGGGTGATCAGGCCCACATCGGTGAGTACGGTATCGAGTATCAGCTGGCCACGACGATTGTGCAGCACTGGAATCACGAAAGGATATTCGCGCCCGCCATTGAGAATTTTTCCAACCAGATAAGCGCCTTTGTTGCGGAAAAACGGGCTAGACAATATCTGTATCTGATGATTGGGTTCGAGTGCCGCATGACCCATCACACGACCCAACCATGCCGCGGCCTGTGACACATCCCGGTCGAGATCGGCGAATTCGCAATTGAATTGAAAATTGGTCACCATGCGTCGCAGTGACTTTTCGAGGCCTTCAGCGCCAGGATAGTAAACGCGGTAGGTCGGTGTGGTATCGGCTGGCTCTATGTATTCGGTGGATACCGCCGGACGCACGAAAATGAAATCGTTGTTGAAGTAGGTGCGGTGCAGGATCTTGCAGCACACCGAGTTAAAAAATGTTTCGGCGAGCTCAGGTTGACGATGGTCGGTCAGCATGCCGATGTAATGCAGCTTCACTTCTCGCCAGACGGTATCAGACAAGTCAGCCTCGTCGTATTCATCTTCGAGTGTCTGCACGCATTCCTTGACGCGCAATTCATAAAACGCGATACGATCGCGCGCTTCGGCCTGCGCCTGCTTCCAGGTCATTTGTTCGAAATGACGACGCGCAGCCTGACTCGATTGTCGAAACAAGCGATAGTGCTTGTCGAAACCGTCCAGCAGCACGCGCGCAATATCGAACGCGATTTGTGAGGACAGAAGCTTGGGGAAATTTTGCATGGGCCGATGAGGATCAGGCGGTTTCAGCGAAAAGTTCACGGCCGATCAGCATACGCCGTATTTCACTGGTGCCTGCACCAATCTCATACAGCTTGGCATCGCGCCACAAACGGCCGACCGGATATTCGTTGATATACCCATTGCCGCCTAGCGTTTGAATCGCTTCACCTGCCATCCAGGTGGCTTTCTCGGCCGAATACAAAATCGCACCGGCGGCATCCTTGCGCAATGCGCGTATCTGTTCGGGTGATTTGGCACGGTCGCAGGCTTGACCGACGGCGTACACATAGGCCTTGCAGGCCATCATGGTGGAGTACATATCGGCGAGCTTGCCCTGCATGAGCTGGAATTCGCCAATCGGCTGGCCGAACTGCTTGCGGTCATGCACATAAGGTACGACCGCATCCATGCAAGCTTGCATGATGCCCAACGGACCACCGGACAACACGGCGCGCTCATAATCGAGACCCGACATCAGCACATTCACACCACGACCCAGTCCGCCGAGCACATTCTCTGCCGGCACGCGGCAATTCTGAAACACCAGCTCGCCGGTGTGCGAACCGCGCATGCCAAGCTTGTCGAGCTTTTGCGCAACCGAGAAGCCGGGAAAGTCTTTTTCGATCAGAAAAGCAGTGATGCCGCGCGGACCTGCTTCGATATCATTTTTCGCGTACACCACCAGCACATCGGCATCGGGGCCATTGGTGATCCACATCTTGCTGCCATTCAGTACCCAGTGATCGCCTTTGAAATCAGCGCGCAGTTTCATGCTCACCACATCGGAGCCGGCATTCGATTCGGACATGGCGAGCGCGCCCACATGCTCACCCGAAATCAGTTTGGGCAGATAGCGTGCGCGCTGTTCGTCGGTGCCATTGCGGCGAATCTGATTCACGCACAAGTTGGAGTGCGCGCCATATGACAGACCGACCGAAGCAGAGGCGCGTGAAATTTCTTCCATCGCGACGATATGGGCCAGATAACCAAGGCCGCTGCCACCAAGCTCTTCTTCGACCGTTACGCCCAGCAAGCCCAGATCACCCATCTTGCGCCACAAGTCCATGGGGAATTGGTCGGTGCGATCGATGTCAGCTGCGCGCGGCGCGATTTCGGCCGCAGCAAATTCGCGCACCGCATCGCGCAGTGCGGCAATGTCTTCGCCATGATCAAAGCTCAGTCCCGGTAAATCGGTCATGCGTATCTCCGTAACAGTGTTTTTTCAGGCGGCGCGACGAGCGGTGGATTTTGCCCGGGACCGTTGAGCAGCAGGATGCTCATCGAGCATCTGCTGACATTTTTCTTCATGTGCCGCGATTTCGGCGAGGGTGACTTCAATATCTTCGCGCTGCTGCTCCAGCGATTCGCGATGTCTGGCCAGTACCGCCATGAATCGCTTGAGCTGTGCAGCGGAATCTTTGGGCGACTCGTACATATCGACCAGATCGCGGATTTCGGAGAGCGTCAGACCCAGCCGCTTGCCGCGCAAAGTCAGCTTCAAACGGGTACGATCACGCGCGCCGTACACGCGAGTGCGACCACCGGCACCCTCGCGGCTGGGACTGAGCAATCCCTGATCCTCGTAGAAACGAATCGCACGCGGTGTGATGTCGAATTCCCTCGCCAGCTCAGTAATCGTGTAAGTTGCCATAAGGATACGGAATCGCGCTAGAATCGACGTTTACGTAAACGTCAAGTGTAGCCGTATTGTAGGCGCGCGTCGCGCAAATGGGAACCCCGCCGCACGGCCTTCCCTTTCATTCCATTTTCCATAAATTGGGCACCATGAATCCTCAAGAATCCGAGCTGGACTATGTGTTTGGCGAGACGCTACCCGGCACTGGCAAAACGCAGGAGGTCGCGCCCGGCGTGCTGTGGCTGCGCATGGGTCTGCCATTCGCACTAAACCACATCAATCTGTGGCTGCTGGAAGATGTGCGTGATGCAGCCGACGGATCAATTGAGCACGGCTGGACGATTGTGGATTGCGGTATCGCAAGTGATGCAACCCGCGATGCATGGGAATCGATCTTTGCACATGAGCTGCGTGGCTTGCCCGTGTTTCGCGTAATCGTCACGCACTGCCATCCAGATCACGTGGGTTTGTCAGCATGGTTGTGCGAGCGCTGGCAGGCGCCGCTGTACATGACGGTCGGCGAGTATGGATTTGCGCGCATGATGGCGGCCGGTTTGCCCGGCGCTGATGGACCATCGATGGTGCCGTATTTTGAACATCACGGCCTCAACGATGAATCAATGATTGCGCAGTTGAAGGGACGTCAGAATTATTACCCAACGCTGGTGCCAGCCGTACCGGAAAGTTTTATTCGCCTTGAAGAGAGCCGTCCTCTCTTGATAGGTACGCATCAATGGCGCGTAATCACCGGCACCGGTCATTCGCCTGAACATGCAGCGCTGCATTGCGCTGAACTGAATGTATTGATTTCTGGTGATATGGTGTTGCCGAGAATTTCGACGAATACTTCGGTGTTTGCGATTGAACCCGAATCGGATGCAGTCGGTAATTTTCTCGATTCAATTCAAAAATTCAGCTCGTTATCAGAAGACACGCTGGTTCTTCCTTCGCACGGAAAACCTTTTCGTGGCTTGCACAAGCGCATCACTCAGTTGGCCGCGCATCATGCGGACCGACTGGCCGAAGTCAAAGCCGCCTGCATTACGCCTCAGTCAGCTGCCGATATTGTTCCCATCATGTTTCAACGCGAGCTGGATATGCATCAGCTCACCTTTGCGATGGGCGAGGCGCTGGCCCATCTTCATCGGCTTTGGTATGCGGGCGAACTTCGCCGAGTTCAGGATGATGATGGCGTATGGCGCTTCGTCGGCATCTGAGCTTGTAAGCTTTCATTCAGCTCCGCATGATCAACGCACCAAATTGAAATAATTGGCATTTAAATTCCCCAAGGAATCACTGGGTTTTGGAACAAAAAAACCGATTTCGTTTGATTTAATACAGAAGGTAATCAATTGTTGTACTGACTATTACACGCAGACGTGCAATATTCTGCGCCATGAACTCACTAGAAGAACGCTTGGCGTTCAGCGAACGTCTACAACAAGCGCTAAGCAACGCTAACTATTCGCCGCGCAGCCCGACCGAGCTTGCTCGGGAATTCAACCAACGCTTCAAGGGGCAATCCGTCACTGTGCACGCAGCGCGTAAATGGTTGCACGGGGAATCAATTCCGACTCAGGATAAATTGCGCGCGCTGGCAAGCTGGCTGGACGTACCCGCCGATTGGTTACGGTTTGGTAATGAAAACGGCAAAGGCAAAGGACAGGCAGGGCAACTCTCATCCGTCGATCTTCGCTTACTGAACAGCCTGCAACAACTGGACGAACCTCAACGACAGCTTGCGCACGATATTCTGCGTCTGATCGTGCGACTAAACAAGAAAAAATAAGTCGTCGCTCAACAGGCCCGCATGACTCGAAACGCACCACTAGCGCGCGGGAGATAACTCCCTCAAATAAGCCAGACCGGCGATAGCTCGGCTGCCATACCAGGACAATCGCTCGCCATCCACCAGACGCACTGGTTTACCTAGCTGATTTTCGAGCGCATTTGTGTGGACTTCTGTGAAGTGATAGGGCTCAGTGGATAACAATATTTCGTCCACTGCATCAACAAGCGCCGAATCCCAGCGAAATTCGGGATAGCGTTTATCGGACTTGACCTCGCACTGCTGCCAGCCGATCAGCGCCAGCATGCGCGCAATATAGGTGTCACGCGATACCGTCATCCACGGATCTTTCCAGATGCAATACAGCACACGATAAGGCGATGATTGCGCGAGTAAGCGGGTCGCCTCGTACTCACGAGCAAAAGCGCCGCACAACTGCTCGGCCTTGTCGCTCGCATTGAAAACACCGCCCAGTAGCCTGTACAAATTGAGGTTATCTTCCGGCGCCAGCGGATGCGTGACGATGACTTGCGGAATGAAACGCGCCAGCGCATCCACCGTGGGCTTTTCATTTTCATCGATATTGACGATCAGATGCGTAGGCGCCAGCGCGCGTATCTTGTCGATGTTCACATCCTTGGTGCCGCCAATCTTGGGCACATCAGCCAACAGCGACTGCGGATGAATGCAAAAACCGGTACGACCGACCAGCCAGTGAGCCAAGCCCAAATCACACACCAGCTCGGTGACCGAGGGCACCAGCGAGACAATGCGCGGCTTCTGATCGGCATCGATGACGGCATGCTGTTGGCCTATCGCATCAATCAGCCGATTCATGGTGCGTCGTTGAATTCCTGATACGAGGCCTTGTAGGGCGCGCGCGCCATCACACGGTCATACAGCCAGTTCGGCAAGCAACGCAGCAACCAGGACACACCACGCATGGGCCAGGGAATCACCACGTAACTGCGACCTGCAGCAATGGCTCGGACAGCTTGTCGTGCAAACGCATCCGCCGGCATCAGGAAAGGCATGGGATAGGTATTAATCTGCGTCATCGGTGTATCGATATAGCCCGGCGCAATGGTCACGACCTCGATAGCATGGCGACGCAAGGCCACGCGCAGCGATTCGCAATAGCTGATAACGGCCGCTTTGGATGCACTGTAGGCTTCGGCGCCGGGCAAACCACGAATGCCGGCAACGCTGGCTATGCCCACCAGCCGCATGCCGCGCTGCCCGGCCGCCGCTTGCGACTTCATCGTGGTAATGAATGGTGAAAAGGTCGCGACGGTCGCCACCAGATTGGTCTGCATGATTTTGTCAAAGACCGCAAGATCCGCAGGCTGCTCGGTCAGGGTGCCATAAGAAATGCCGGCATTAGCGATCACGACATCGATGCCGCCCGCCTGTGCGATGAAATCGCTGGCTGCAGCGGCGAGCGCGGCATGATCATTGACATCAACTGCGTATGTGCGATGCACCTGCGCATTCGGCAGCGAAGCCTTGAGCTCGGAGAGCGCGCTTTCACGCCGCGCCAGAAGGCCGAGCTGCGCGCCCTGCGCTGCAAACTCGCGTGCAAGCGCCCATCCCAGCCCGCTGGATGCGCCCGTGATGAAGACGCGCTTCATCGAAAAGAATTACTCATTTTTTTCTGGCGATCAGGGCGTCCATGACCTGCAAGGTCGCCATGTTCATCGCTGCCTCGGGTTGTCCCCGCATATTGACGCCCACGATGGATGGCGAGGTCACATACTGGCCATCAATGACGATGGTGGGCACGCCTTCGATACGGTAAGCGTCCTGCATCTGACGAACCCGGCTGACCTTGGACTGCACGCTGAAAGAGTTGAAGACCTCGAGAAATTTCTTGCGGTCTATGCCCTGCTTCTCGACAAAATCAATAATCAACTCTTCTTTGTCCAGCCGCTGACGTCCGATGTGCAGCGCATCGAAATAGGCTTTGTGCACATCGAAACGATTCAATGCTTCGAGCGCGAAGTAGAGCTTTTGTTGTGGAACGAAGGATTCGCGAAAGCCCACCGGGATGCGTTTGAACACAATCTGATCCCCGCGTTTTTTGACCCAATCGGAGAGCGCGGGCTCGAAAGCAAAACAATGCGGACAGCCGTACCAGAAAAACTCGAGTACCTCGATTTTCTTGCCGGCTTCGGTGGGCTGAGCCTGAGGCAAGCGCTGGTAATCCACGCCGTCGACCGGGTTGGAAGGCGATGCGCTCGCACAGAGTGCAATCAAACTGAAACTGGTGAGTGCAAAGAGTTTTTGAATCAGTCGCATGAGATGTCCTGTTACGAGCTAAAAGTAAATACAAAAAAGCAGCGATCAAAATACGCGCCACAAAACTGTGCGGTGGCCAGCAGCAGCATTTTGAGCGAAACGCTTACTTCGGTACGCGAACCACGGCCACATCAACACCATTGTCGGACAGTCTTACGCGTGTGCGATTCATGGTCTCGATATCAGCAAAGGGACCCACCCGCACACGATACAGCGTGCCCAAATCGGACTGACGTTCAGCGATGTTTGCTGCGACACCCATCAAGGCCAGCTTGGCCTTGGTGGCTTCGGCATCATTGGGTTCGCGGAAAGCGCCTGCCTGCAAATAATAGGTGAAGCGCTCTTCAGGCGCAGGATCGACCGCCGGCGCCGGCGCCGGGGCCGCCTTTTCCTTCTCGCGTGGACGCTCTGCGGCTGGCGGCGCAGTCACCTCAGGTGTCACTTGGGGGATGACTTGGGGCGTAACCTGAGGCGTTACCGAGGGAGCGGCTGGCTGAACTGCCGGATCGTTGTCAGTGAGTTGCTCGCGACGCTCACGTGCGCCGCCGGGCAAGGTCTTGTTCGGGTCGCCCAGTTCACCGGCGGGCTGCGACTGCTTGCTGATCTTGTCCACAAAAGGCAGTGGTGTTTTGGTGATCGTGATGGCAACGCCAACAGCAATCAGCAAACCCAGAATGAGTCCCACGATGATGCCGGTCAGCGTGCCGCCTCGCTCGCGGCGCGGGTGAACGCTTTTGCTCGAAGAATGCATTTTTTCCTGCTGCATGTTCACATCCTGCTTACATCCGGGAAGGCGCCGAAACACCGATCAGTTCCAGTCCGTTGGCCAGTACCTGGCGCGTCGCCAGCAGCAGCGCAAGGCGCGCCTCTCTGAGCACGGCGTCGTCTACCAGCACGCGTTCTGCATTGTAGTAGCTGTGCAGCTCGCCTGCGAGATCGCGCAAATAAAATGCTATCTGATGCGGCCCGAGTTCCTCAGCGGCTTTTTTAAGCACGTCCGGATAACCCGCAATCTTCGCCATGAGCGACGCCTCCCGCGGTGCCACCAGAGGGGACAGATCGACCTGCTTCAATACCGCTTCGTCGCCACCCCACTGCGCCAATACTGAGCAGATCCGGGCGTGGGCATACTGCACATAGTAGACAGGATTTTCATCCGACTGCGCCAGCGCGAGATCGACATCGAACACGAATTCAGTATCTGCCTTGCGCGAAATGAGGAAAAACCGGACGGCATCACGGCCGCGCGTGAGATCACGTCTACCTTCGGCGACGCTGACATCGCCGGCCGACCACTCGATTAGATCACGCAGCGTCACATACGAACCGGCGCGTTTGGAGATTTTGACTTCCTCGCCGTTTCTCATCACGGTCACCATTTTGTGCAGCACATAGTCGGGATAACCCTCGGGTATGCCCTGACCGGCTGCCTGCAAACCGGCGCGCACGCGCGCAATCGTGCCGTGATGGTCACTGCCCTGCACGTTGATGACCTTGGTGTAACCGCGCTGCCATTTGGTGATGTGATAGGCGACATCAGGCACGAAGTAGGTATACGTACCGTCGGATTTTTTCATCACGCGGTCTTTGTCATCACCATAGTCGGTACTGCGCAACCACAGCGCACCATCCTGCTCGAAAGTCTTGCCGGCTTTCTTGAGCGCCTCGACAGCGGCCTCGACCTTGCCATCGCTGTAGAGCGAAGACTCGAGATAGTAATTATCGAAGCGCACACCAAATGCCTGCAGATCGAGATCCTGCTCACGACGCAGATAGGTCACCGCGAAACGACGTATGGATTCAATATCATCAATCTCGCCACTTGCAGTCACCGGCTCGCCATTGGCTGCAGAGACGGTTTTCTTTGCAAGGAAGTCTGCCGCGATATCCGCAATATAGTCGCCGTTGTAGGCTGACTCAGGCCAGTCGGCGTCACCGGGCTTGCTGCCCTTCGCACGTGCCTGTACTGAGGTGGCGAGCGTTGCAATCTGTACGCCGGCATCGTTGTAGTAGAACTCGCGCAGCACGGCATAGCCTTGGGCTTCAAGCAATGCGCAGATCGCATCACCCAAGGCGCCTTGCCGTCCATGACCCACATGCAGGGGTCCGGTAGGGTTGGCAGAGACGAACTCAACGAGCACCTTGTGATCCTTGCCATCGTTCGTGCGACCGAAGCATTGCGCATCAATGAAGACGCGACGAACCACATCCTGTTTTACTGATAGCGCCACCCGCAGATTAATGAAGCCGGGTCCAGCGACTTCAACCGCCTCAATCAAACCCTGACGCGCCGGATGCGCCATCAGCGCTTCGGCAAATTGCTGCGCGAGTTCGCGCGGATTTTTTTTCAATGAACGCGCAAGCTGCATCGCGAGATTGCACGCGAGGTCACCATGCGATGGGTCGCGTGGTCGCTCCAGTGTGATGTCGGGAAGTACATGGTCGGTGCCGGCAAGTACCGGCGCTGCGACTTCGGAAAAAAGTCCAGCAATCTGCGCTTTGTGTCGGGGATGCATGGGCGGGAAATCGGGTGAGCCGCGCGGCCGCGCTGGCAAAGCGCTGATTATAGCGGCCCCATGCCGGCTCCTGCAGTTATGAAAACAGTCAGGCGCTTGCTCCCATCGTCGGCCCGCCCCGCGCCGGCCAAGAAAAAAAGGCGCCCGGAAGGGCGCCTATGAGAGGAGATATAGCGACTACATGTGCCGCAGTGCAGCACAGAACCAGCATCGGCGATCCAGATGGATGTGTCAACCTAAATTTACCTAATATAAGTAAACTTTAGTTGACAGTCCCAGCGCGCGCCTCTAGAGTGCTTTCATGAATGATGCGGGCAATGCGTCCCGACATGGAAGCCGCATGAAGCTGTTAAGGCAATACACCCGAAAACTGGCGTCCTCGATGGGGACGCAATGGATGCCTTTTGCCGATGTGGCAACAGCAGATATGCCTTTGTCACGTCTGCTGCGCTTGTCCATGTTCCAGCTGTCGATCGGCCTGGCGACCGCGCTGCTGGTCGGTACGCTGAATAGGGTGATGATCGTCGAGTTGGGTGTGCCCGCTTGGTGGGTCGCGATCTCGGTGGCGCTGCCGCTGGTGTTTGCGCCGCTGCGCGCGCTGATCGGGTTTCGCTCGGACACGCACCGCTCGGCGCTGGGATTGCGCCGCCTGCCTTATTTATGGATAGGCACGTTGTTGCTGTTCGGTGGTCTGGCCATCATGCCTTTTGGCCTGCTGGCGCTGGGCCAGCCTCAGCCGGGGATGCTGTGGGTCAGCCGGATAGGCGCTGCGCTGGCGTTTCTGCTGGTGGGTGCCGGGATGCAGGTCACCCAGACTGCGGGTCTGGCACTGGCGACGGACCTGGCAACGCCCGAAACGCGGCCACGGGTGGTGGCGCTGATGTACACGATGCTGTTGCTGGGTCTGGTCGGCAGCGGCGCCATTTATGGATGGCTGCTGGCGGATTTCAGTCCGCTGCGCCTGATTCAGGTGGTGCAGGGCTCGGCGGTTGCCGTGATCTGGCTGAACCTGAATGCGCTGTGGAAGCAGGAAGCGATGAACCGGGATCGCGCGCGGCAGGCAATTGAACAGGACGATTTCAGCACCCACTGGCGCGAATTCGTCGGCCGGCCGGGTGTGAAGCGATTTTTATGGACGGTGGGGGTCGGAACCTGCGCATTCAACATGCAGGACATCATCCTCGAGCCCTACGGCGGACAGGTGCTGCATCTGGGCGTGGGTGCGACCAGCCTGCTGACCGCGCTGACTGCCTGTGGCGCACTACTGGCTTTTGGTATGGCGGCTGCGCTGCTCTCGCGGGGTGTGGATGCGGTGCGGTTGGCTGCGCTGGGCGCGCTGGCTGGATTGCCCGCCTTCGCGATGGTGATTTTTTCAGCGCCACTGGACGCACCCAACCTGTTTCGCGCCGGTGCGTTTCTGATTGGGGTGGGTGGTGGATTGTTCTCGGTTGGCACGCTGACCATGGCGATGGGTCTGGCGCAAGGCGATGAGGCTGGATTGGCACTGGGTGCCTGGGGCGCGGTGCAAGCCACCGCTGCCGGCGCATCGATTGCGGCCGGCGGCATGATCAAGGATGTGATTGGCGCACTGGCCAATGCAGGATGGCTGGGCGAGAGTCTGGTGTCACCGGTCACGGGTTACAGCTTTGTGTATCACCTGGAAATGTATTTGCTGTTTGGCGTGTTAGTCGCTATTGGCCCGCTGGTGCGGCGCGATGCGCTGCCGACGCGCTCACAGCAGAAATTCGGATTGGCCGAGTTCCCCGGCTAGTTTGTTTGAATGACTGAACCACCGATTTACCGAAGTAAGACTTAGCGCATCAGAAATCAGTAGAAGCTTTTATCTGGGCAGTGTTCGCTGGCAGAGCGATTCGATCGCTTTTTGTAGCTTAGAACCTGTCTCGTTAGGTCGATGGCAAGGCGGCAGTACCGCAGGCAGTACAGCCGTACGACAAGGGTGCAGCAGGGAATTCAGGCTGGATACAGCCTGCCTGCGAAACGGCACTGGCGTTCAAGCCGGTGCGCGCCCTGCAAGGGATGCCAACGCCGCTAGCGGCCTAACGAGACAGGTTCTTATCGATAAAGGCTTCAGGTAGTCCCCCGGGCTCGGTGTTTTGCTCAGGGCCCAACGTCAGAAGGAGACGCATCATGGAAACAATGGCTATTACCCAATACGTCGATGTGGCACAGCTCGTGCTGTATCTGTTCTGGATTTTCTTTTTCGGGCTGGTGTATTACCTGCTGCAGGAAAATCATCGCGACGGTTATCCGCTGGATTCCGGCCGCACGCCACCAGTCAAAATGGACGGCTGGCCGCCCATACCGACACCCAAGACTTATCTGATGGCCAATGGCGATGAGGTGGTCATGCCCTACCCGCTGCAGCCGCCAGAGTTTCTGCAAGCAGAGCCACGCCATCGCTATATCGGCGCGCCGATCGAGCCGACGGGCAACCCGCTACTGGCTGGCGTGGGCCCCGGTTCCTGGGCTAATCGTGCCGATGTGCCTGATCACACACCTGAAGGCGAAGCGAAGATTGTTCCGCTGCGCACCCAACCGGAATACGGTGTAGCGACGCAGGATAATGATCCGCGCGGCTTGCCCGTCGTGGGTGATGATGATGAAGTCGCTGGCACCGTCAGTGAACTCTGGATGGATCGCTCGGAAATGATGTTCCGCTACATTGAAGTCAAACTCAATGATTCGGACCGTACCGTCATGCTGCCCGTGCCGTTTGCGCGCATCACGAACGAGCATGTGAAAGTGCATGCAATTCTTGCGCATCAGTTTGCCGATGTGCCGGGTCTGCGCAATGCGGATCAGATCACCATGCTCGAAGAAGAAAAAATCTCTGCCTACTATGGCGCCGGTACGCTGTACGCGACACCGGAACGTCAGGAACCCCTGGTGTGAAGCCGCATCACGAGCACGAGTTCGAAGCGGCGCCGGGCCTGCCCGAGGCTCTGCCCGCTGGTGAACATATTCTCTGGCAAGGCACTCCTGATTGGAAATTGCTGGCCGTCGATGCCTTTCATGTCAAACGACTGGCGATTTATTTCTCCCTGATGATTGCATTGCAGGCCGTGATGATCTGGGACACGTCAATCGGCTTGCTTGCCAACCTGAGTGCACTGAGCATCGGCGCCATCCTGGCCACCGTATCACTGTCACTGCTCGCATTGACCGCCTGGCTGTCGGCCAGCACCACGATGTACACCATCACCAACCGACGCGTGGTGATGCGTATTGGTATCGTGCTCACGCTGACCTTCAATCTGCCGCATCGGTGGATCAAGACGGCGCAAATTCGCGATCAGGGTCGTGGCTTTGGTGAAATCGCCCTCGAGCTCAAGGGTGATGACCGCATTGCGTATCTGCA
This sequence comes from Oxalobacteraceae bacterium, assembly GCA_027490465.1. Classification (GTDB taxonomy): domain Bacteria; phylum Pseudomonadota; class Gammaproteobacteria; order Burkholderiales; family Burkholderiaceae_D; genus Pernthalerella. The sequence goes on along the minus strand of JAIXXZ010000018.1, from coordinate 76,746 downwards.
TCTGTGGCCGCATGCGCGCGCCTGGCATATCAGCCAACCGCAACCTGCACTGCGCTGCATAGCAAATGCCAAAGAGGTCGGCACACTGCTGTACGAAGCCTGGGAAAAGCGCATGGCCGAAGTCGCAGCTACTCCCGATCTTCATGAGGCTCGCATTCCGGTACGCATGCCCGACGGTGTATTCGCGCGATGAAAACCTCCGAATCTATGGACTGGAAAGACGACCACGAGCGTCGGAGTTTATCCACGGGACTCGGGTTCGCGCTTTTTCTGTTTGCCTGTCTGGCACTGGTGGCCTGGATACGCTGGAGTGGGCCCGTCCAGCATGACAACATCATCGAGCGAGCGGAGCACATACGCGTGCTGCGATTTGTCGATCAGCCTGATGGCTCGATTCAGGTGATTGATGCCGCTAGCGGCGCTGACATTCACAATTTTCAAGGCGAGCAAGGTTTCCTGCGCGGTACGCTGCGTGCACTGGTACGCGACCGCCGCCTGCAAGGATTCGGCGCCGATCAGCCTTTTGAGTTGATCGCCCATGACGCAGGCCGACTCAGCCTGCGTGACCCCGCCACCGGCTCGACGATCGCACTTGAATCGTTTGGCTCCAACAATATCGGCGTGTTCGCGCGTCTGATGAGATAGGACACTCCATGCATACGCCGAAAGCCATCGTCATCGGCAGCGGCTTCGGCGGACTGGCAGCAGCCATACGTCTCTCCTGCAAAGGTTATCAGGTTCAAATTCTCGAGAAACTGGATGCACCAGGCGGCCGCGCCTACGTCCACCGTCAGGATGGCTTCACCTTCGATGCCGGACCCACCATCATCACCGCGCCCCAATTGCTGGAGGAACTGTGGGCACTGTGCGGCAAAAAATTCTCGGATCACATCACGCTCAAAGCCATGGAGCCCTTCTATCGAATACGCTTCGATGATGGCAGCTGGTTTGATTACAGCGGCGATGAGGTGACGATGCGCCGCGAAGTCGCGCGCTTCTGCCCTGACGATCTACCCGGCTACGACCGCTTCGTCGCGGCAGCCGATCAAGCCTGCAAACTGGGATTCGAAGATCTGGGCGGTATGCCCTTCAACAGCATCGGTGATTTGCTCGCAGCGTTGCCCAGCATGATGCGCATGAAAGCGTGGGAGAGTTTGTACACGCTTGTCGCCCGCCACATCAGCGATCCCAAACTGCGTCAGGTGTTCAGCTTTCATCCGCTACTCATTGGTGGCAATCCTTTTTCCGTTACCCGCGTCTACAGTCTGATCAACACACTGGAGCGACGCTGGGGCGTGCACTGGGCGATGGGCGGCACTGGTGCACTCGTTCGCGGATTGGTGAGCTTGCTCGAAGAGCGCGGCGTGAACCTGCGTTGCAACGCAGCCGTCACGCGCATCAATGTTCGCAACGGCCAGGCGACTGGCGTCACGCTGGAAAATGGCGAAGTGCTTGATGCCGACATCGTGATCTCCAATGGCGACGCCGCATGGACCTATCGTTATCTGATTGATGCAAAAGATCGCCGCCACTGGACCGATCGCAAAATCGAACGCAGCAAATACTCGATGAGTCTGTTCGTCTGGTATTTCGGCACCAACCGTCGCTACGAAGACGTGCCGCATCACATGATCATGCTCGGGCCGCGTTATCGTGAACTGCTCGACGATATTTTCAAGCACCTGCATCTGGCCGAAGACTTCAGTCTGTATTTGCATCGCCCCAGCGCGAGCGATCCCTCAGTCGCACCTGCAGGTCATGATGGATTTTATGTGCTGGCACCCGTGCCGCATCTGGGCAGCGGTACCAACTGGGCTGAGGACGGCGAGCGCTTCCGAATGAAAATTCAGGAGCATCTGGAACGCACGGTCATGCCCGATCTGGGCAAGCACATCGTCACCAGCAAGCTCATGACTCCGCAGGATTTCAAGGACAGACTCTGGTCTTACAAGGGCGCTGCGTTTGGCCTTGAGCCCATACTGCTGCAAAGCGCCTGGTTCAGACCGCACAACCGCAGCGAGGATGTGGAAAATCTTTACATGGTCGGTGCAGGCACCCATCCGGGGGCCGGTGTGCCCGGCGTTTTGATGTCGGCCAAAGCCATGTCCGAGGTGGTACCCGATGCCTGACCAAGCCGCTCCCCTACCCGGCATTGATCTGGCCGCTTGCGAAGAACTGATGCGCGGCGGATCGAAGTCCTTTTTCGCCGCCAGTAGTTTGCTGCCTCAACGCGTGCGCATGCCCGCGATTGCGCTGTATGCATTCTGTCGTGTCGCCGACGATGCCATTGACGAGCATGACGACGATCCGCTGGCCATGCAAAAGCTGGAACAGCGTCTGGAAGCAATTTACAACGGCCAGCCTGAACCCATCATCGAAGATCGCGCGATGGCCATGGTCGCTCATCGCTACGGTCTGCCGCGCGAACTTCCCCAGGCACTCCTCGAAGGCTTTGCGTGGGATGCCGCCGGGCGTCGGTATGAAACCCTGGACGATTTGCATCACTACTGTGCTCGCGTCGCCGGCAGCGTGGGCGCGATGATGGCAATGATCATGGGTGTAAAAAATCCGTATGCGCTTGCACGCGCATGCGAGCTTGGCAATGCAATGCAACTGACCAATATCGCGCGTGATGTGGGTGAAGATGCACGTAACGGTCGCTTGTACTTGCCGCGTAGCTGGATGCGCGAAGCAGGTATTGATCCGGATGCCTGGCTGATCTGCCCACAATTCACGCCCGCGCTGGGCGATGTGATCGGTCGTTTATTGCTCGAAGCGGATCGACTGTATCAATTAGGCTCCAGTGGCATCGCCACATTGCCACGCGACTGCCGAGGTGCCATTCTCGCCGCCTCGACAATTTATGCAGAAATCGGACGTGTCATCGCCGATCGTCAAATGAATTCGGTCAATGGCCGTGCCGTCGTCGGCAGTACGCGCAAACTCACCTTGCTGTGCATCGCCAAGGCCCGCGCGCAACTACCCACCCGCTGCGAAACCGAAGCACCGCTGCCCGCGATTCAGTTTCTGGTCGATGCCTGTGCTCTGGCCGGCGAACGCAAGATCAATGGCATCACGCCAAAAAGTTTCGATGAGCGCTGCGAGTGGGTGATTGATTTGTTTGAACGGCTGTCGACGCCGGGCAGGCAACTCTAACCAACAAAACGACCAGTTCCAGGCTTCACGCCCGGCGCGGCATCCTGAACGGCAGCATGTTTTGCACCACCGGCGATACCAGTCTGGGCACATTCAGCGTCTCGTGCACGCTGATCACATCTTCACCAAACAAACGGCTCTTGAGCACTGAACGCTCGTAGAAGGGTGTGTCTTCCAGCATGTCAATCACGCGCACCGGCGCATCACCATCGCTGCGCATGCGGCGCGGTATGCGCCAGCGCGTGAGTTCCAGCGACTGGCGCGGTGGGGGTGAAAATTCTTCGATTCTTCCATCGGGATAAAAGCGCAGGCCAAGCAGCCGATCGGCGCCCTGCTTTTGCTGCACATCGTAGATCACTGCCGCCGAGCCATCCGAGAGTAATGCGCGCGACCAGTCCCACTCGCGAAAAGGTTCGCTGACAGGTTCATCACCCTCATTCGAATCAAGATAGCCATGACCACTCCAGCGCTGCGACGGCCTGTCCATCTCAACCTCGACCCGCGCGCAGGCGGCCAGCGGTCCCCAGCGATGACGACCCTGGTCATCAAGTGGCGTGCTGAATGTCGACAAGGATGAGGGATAGACACGCACCTTGCCGCGCACGGGCAACGGCAAGGGCATGCCGATTTCATGGATATCAATTTCCAGGTGGTCGCGATGCCAGTGCAGGCTACTGGGCCCGATCGTGAAACTCGAGGCATCGCGCGCAATGCGCTCACGGCCACGCTCGGTCATGGTCCAGCGGCGATTGCGGCCGTACAAGGCGACATTGAGCGAGCAATAATTCTCCGGATCAGCCGCCCCACGCTTCAATGCGGCGCGATAGTACGGCGAGAACACGCTACCAACAAAAGCAATGAGGGTCAGGCCGTAGTTGCCGTCGTCACTGAGCGCATCGATGTACCACCAGAGATAACCACCCGACGGGACCGGCTGGTCGAATCGAGGTGAGCCATCAGGGTGGCGGCCGCCAGTTGACCCGACATGGCTGCCATGGGCACGCCCGGACCCGGATGCACTGTCCCACCCGCGAGGTAAAGCCCTGGCAGCGGGGTCTTCGCTCCCGATCTGGCGAATGCCGACATCCAGCCATGGGTCGCCATGCCGTACAGCGCGCCGGCGCTGCCCGGAAAGAGACGATGAAATTCCGCCGGGGATGTGCGCTGCGTGTTCTCCGGTGTGCGATTCACCTTCAGGCCATAGCGGGCCAACAGGGAAAAGGAATGGGTTTCGCATGCATCAATCTCCGATTCAGTTAGCGTGCGACTGCCTTCGGCGGGCGCATTGACGAGTACCAACAAGCGATCACGTTCTGGGGCAGCGGCGTCACTGCCGCGATCTTGCGCACACACGTAGACAGTCGGTGTCTGCGGCAGTCGCGCGCGCGAAAAAATGTCGCTGAATTCACGTGCATAGTCCGCTTGAAAAAATACATTGTGTCTGTCCAGCGGAAAGCCTTCGGTACTCGCATGCACGCTCCAGGTAAGCGCGGACAAGGACCGCTTGCTCATGGACAATCTGGGCGCTGCTCGCCGCAGGCCAGCACCCAACAAGCCTTGCGTGAGCGCGGAGGCATCGCCATTGAAGACGACACTATCAGCCGGCAGCACTTCACCACTGGCGAGGCGTACACCGGATACTTTTTTACCTTCGGTGAGAATTTCTGTGCAGGGTGATGCATATCGAATGCTGACACCACTTTTTTCTGCGAGTGACGCGAGCGATTTGGCCAGTGCATGCATGCCACCTTCGACGGACCAGACACCATCCAGCTCGACTTGCGTGATCAGCATCAGCGTTGCAGGGGCTTGCCAGGGAGATGAGCCACAGTAGGTGGCGTAACGCGCGAACAACTGCTGCAACCTGACATCATGAAAATGCTGGCGCAGCGCATCCCATAAATTACTCATGGGCCCGAGTGAGGCCAGCACCGCCAGTCCGCGCAGACCGAGATCGCCCGCCATGCTGGCCAGCGTCGGTGATTGCGAACGAATGAAGGGGCCTTCGAGGGTGTCATACACTTCGCGCGCCTGCTTGCAGAACTGTACAAATCGCGCTGCTTCTGCCGGGCCAGCGAGACGCGCAATGGCGTCGCGCGAACGTCCGGGATCGGCGAACAGATCCATGCGCTCGTTCTCGCTCCAGGCGTGACGTGCAAGCACAGGCAAGGCAGTAAGCTTGAGTTCGTCTTTGAGCCGCGTACCCGCATTCGCGTAGATCTGCTCGAAAATCCAGCGCATGGTGAAAACGGTCGGCCCGCTATCGATGGGAGCGCCATCGACCATCAATTGCCGCATCTTGCCGCCCGGCTGCTCGGCTGCTTCGATCAGAGTGACCTGGAGATTGCGCTGCGCGAGCTGCAAGGCCGCAACCAGTCCGGCGACGCCCGCGCCCACCACCACCACGCGATGCTCATGTAGTGCGCTAGTCAAACGATCGCCCTTTCCATTGACCTTGCAGCGAGAGCGGCTGGAATCGGACAAACATGGATTCGGAAAAAAACTGATGTTTCCATGCCGCGCTGATGGCATCACGATGCGCGCCCGTGCGTGCATAGGCGTCCATCGCCGCAGTGCTTTGCCAGAGACTGAAGGTGGCTTGTCGCAATACCGGTGCTTCACCCAGACCTGCTGCAAGCAGACAACCGGGTGCATCGGCAAGACTGTCTTGCGCCGCAGGAGCATATCGCCAGAATTGCGCAGCTGCGCGCGGGCGTATCGAGGCACGTGTGAGCGTGGCCAGCATGGCGTTCGCTGGCAGGCTGTCGCCTTCCAAGAGTGTCATCCCATCCCAGCTACCGCGGGCGCTGGCCGGTTTGAGCGTAGCAATAAAAAGTTCTTCGCTGCGCTCGCGATAACGCGTGATCAGTGCAGAGTGATTGACGTAGTCATTCGCCTCGCCTTCACTGTCGAAGACGCAGAACATACCCTGGTGCGAGAGGCTGGGCATCAGACCAAAGCCGCCTTCTTTTCCGCTGCCTAGCGTCTTCATGAACTTCAGACCGGGCGTGGTGTTCGGCCACCAGCTACCAAACGCAATTCGCTGCCAGCCCCAGTGCCAGTGAGCGGGTCGCAGCTTTGACAGCAATACAACCACGATGCCTTGCAATGGCGCGTTGGTGGAATTTGAACGAGTGGACGTGTCGGGCGCGACATCTGCTGCCGACGTGCTGTTGATTTGTTTGCTGACGAGTCGGCCTGTACTCACGGAAGACTCCGCAATCGGTGGATGCTGATTTCTGGCTGCCGAATGAGGCGGCAGGCAGATCCCGGCTTGCGCCGGGATCGCTGATGCATTTTCTTTACTGTGCCTGCTTTACGGCTTTATTTTGCTGCGGTCTTCGTTACTTCATTGGCGGGTGCTGCTGCGCTCTTGGCGGGACCCGTCAGATACGGATGGTCTTTAATCATCGGATAACCGTACAGAGGCTTGTATGCACCCTGGTGGCAAGTCGCGCAACTGACTTTGGCAACATCACCGCCCTCGCCTTTGCGATTAACCGGGAAGGTATCGGTCAGCGGCACCATGTAGGCATTATTCACATCACGCGCCATGCGTATGCCATGGTAGGCAGTAATGCGCTGCGGCGGGCTTCCTTCCCAGCTCTGGAAGGAACGCGTGTTGTGGCAGTAGGTGCAATTGACACCGAGTGAATTCGACATATGCGTCATCAGACCATACGTCCACTCTGCCTGCTTGATCGAACTGCGATTGCCTGAGGGCAGAGGCGTAGGACCATTGACGCGAATCTGCTTGTCTTGCAGCAGATACGGTGTCAGCGGATCGGTTGGCAATGACGACATATTCACCAGCTTGCCCGGCGTGTTCTGACCAGCCCGGTCGCCAATGAAATCTGCACCTTTGTTTTGCTCCAGCGGCGTGAACCACACTTGCGTTGGTACCGGATTGCCGCGATGGCAGGTGTAGCAAGTAACGCCGGTTTCCGCGACGTGGTTTTTCCAGTTGCTGTTGATATGGCGGGTCATCTCGATCATCTTGCGCGCAACGACCTTGGTGTACTTCGAATCGTCGGCGAGATTTTCAAGATTGTGGCAATACGCACAGCCATCTTTGGGTGCCACCCAGGTAGTCATGGCGGTCATCAGTCCGATGAACTGGCCTGCAGACAAATCACCCAGCACTTGTACATTTTTGTACGCTTCTTTGGCGCGCGGTCCGGTATCGGGCAGCGGTGGCGTTGAAGGTGGTGCGGTGTTGAGCGCGTCCTGACTAGCCACGGTGCGCGGATTGTAGACCTGCACCATGCCCGTACCCCGGTAGCCGTGCTGAACGCTGTCCATCGGCAAGCGCTCTACGGGTGGGTCTTTACAGGCAGTCAGCATCATGCCCAAGCTGAGCATGATCATAAGTTGGAAGAGTCTGACGATCATGGTTTTACTCCCTGCAGCGTGGACGGATCAACGACCGTGCCCCACACATGCGGATAAGGTGGTGCGACGCCATGTTTGACTGCCCACAGATACCAGTTATCAACCACGGTGCCGGTCAGCAGGATGCCGATACCGCCAGTCAGCGGACACAGCACTGCAAACCACCAGGCCCAACGGTGAATCGATTCCATGGTCGCGTTGAAACCCATGGTCCAGCGCCAGAACAGTGCAGCACGCTCGGTGGCCGTACCGCGATCGATGATCTGTTCGATCTCGCGTTCGCCGCCGTAACGACCGACTGCAAGAATCGTTGCGCCGTGCATTGCAAAGAGCAGCGCCGAGCCATACAGGAAGGCAATCGACAGCGCATGGAACGGGTTGTAGAAAAGATTGCCGTAACGCAGAGAGAATGCGGCGGTCCAATCGAGGTGCGGGAAAATACCAAACGGTACTGCTTCACCCCAGGAGCCCATCAGCACCGGACGGAACAGACCCAATACCAGGAACAGCCAGATCGCTGCAGCAAAGGCCCATGCGATATGTGTACCCATTTTCAGTGCGCGCGCACGGCGATACACATTGGCCCACCACAGCAAAATCGAGATCGTCAGCGAAAGACCGGCGATCTGCCACCAGCCGCCCTGATTCAGCGGTGCCAGCCCAAGACCATTGCCCGGTGCGGGTGGTTCCAGCGCCAGCCAGAACAGCTGACGAATGAACTGGATCGGATCCCAGTTCACCGAGGCGAGCATGTTCATGCCGATGATGGTGAATGCAGCCAGACCGAACATCAGCGACATGATGCCCAGCCCACCGAGATAAATCGGGCCGATCTGTGCATTGCCCAAGCGGCCCGCAAGATGCAACAGGAAAGGTTTGCCCGTGCGCGTGCTCATCGAATCGTGCAGCTCAGTCCCGTGGTGTACGGGGCCGGCGACCTGCACCGCCGTGAATAGATTTTGATAGTCAGCCATCGTGGTCTCCTGTCGCTTTTTTTATCGGTTCCAGATGGGCATGTTCAGCCACCAGCTCCACCACTCGGGCCAGCCGCGGCTCCAGAATGGTCCCGAGATCACGATGCAAAGCGCCGAAAACAGCACCGCAGCCAGTGCCAGGAATAAACCCAGACGGTGGATGCCCAATGTGCCGACCGAATAGCCGATCAGATCGCGGAAATAAGTATCTTCATGTTCGGGTGTCTTGACCACTTCACCCTTGCCCGGGTTGGTCGAGGAGAGCACCAGACCACCGTGCATGGACAACGCCAGTGTCGTGGTGAAGAAGAAGGTAATCGCCAGCATGTGTGCCGGGTTGTAGTGGAAGTGCAGATACTGGTAGCCCACATTCGATACCCAGTCGAGGTGACTGAAAATACCGTAAGGGAAGGCGTGACCCCAGCCGCCCATCAGGATCGGACGTATCACTTCCAGGGTGACGTACGCAAAGATCGCAACCGAAAACGCGGCAGGAACGTGGTAACCCATGCCGAGTTTTCGGCAGATTTCCACTTCGCGCATCGCCCAGGATCCAAAGGCGCCGATGGCACAAACTGTAATGAGCTGCCAGAGGCCGCCTTCCATGAGCGGCGCCATGCGCAGGCCGTACTTGAGATCAGGTGGCGCGATATTGATCTGCCAGACGTTCCAGGTCGGACCCTGCGATGCACCCCAAAGTATCAACGCGGTTCCAAGGAACGCGAAGAAGACCGTGGTCACGCCGAAGAAGCCCACGTAGAAGGGACCAATCCAGAAATCGAAGAGATCACCCCCTATCAGGGTGCCTCCGCGTACACGATATTTTTTTTCAAAACTCAGCATGGCCATGATCGAGCCCTCCTGCAGGAATGCACTTCGTCATCCCTCGTAAATTCTGTATTGAGGGCAGGTTGCGTCAGCCTGCGGCCGCGCCCACCTGCCCCACCACTGTGAAAAGTGGATTTAGGACGATGGTCCGGGCATCGGGGCGTTTTGCGCCGTCGGTGCCGCTTTTGCTCCATCGAGCCAGTTGAATTTGTTCGTTGATAGCAGGATGAGGTGAATCATCGCTGCGAGTCCGAACAAGAAGATCCCTTGAACCACCATGGCTCGCAGGGGATCGTAAAGGCGCCATATTCTCCACATGGTTCCTACCTCCCTAAAGTGTGTGTGACATAAATGAATACACTGCGGCCTGCACACCGCCGAACAGCGATTTACAACTTTCGGCACCGGGCAACCAGCTGCGCCACGGCATGCCCGTCAGCGTGCCGACGAGTGCGATGCTCAAGACGATCAGAAATCCCAATGCGAAAACCATCCAGGAGGTCAGGTTGTGATCCTTCAGGTGCTTCTCTGTGTTCAGATGTGTATGTGCCATAGCAGTATTCCTTTTTATTGACTATCCGAGATCAGGTGATCCAGGGACGCCATGCCCATACGAGGATGTGTGCAATCACAGCGACTGCCGTGAAACCCACCATGCCCTGCATGTAATACGCATGGAATTCCTGAGCCTCCTCATCGGTCATCCCGGAGATGCTTTTCCTTTCAGCCATGAGTACGCTCCTTCAAATTAGCTTTGCAGCCATTGGTGCGTAAAGCCCCGCAACCCCGGGCATCCGCGGCGAACTGCCACGACATTCTTTTCATGCGACGCTGCGAGCTCACGCTGGCTCACCAACGCGCATCGCATCACGCGCTTGCGCAACTCTCTGCACAGACACACTGTCTTCACCCGCACGTCGCGCATCGCGCTCGGCGCGGTCTCGCAGACGTTTGGCCACTGAAATCTGCACCAGCACAGGCTCGGCGGCGACCATGTCATTCAAGAGATCGCGTGCATCCTCGTCCCATGCAGTGTTCTGATCGCTCTTTGCGAGCGTTGCATCCACCTTGTCCATGTCGGTGCCCAGTGGCAGGATGTGGAACAGCGCATCAAACAGGCAGTTGCAGAATTCCTGAATCAGATAAGTGGCACCCGCATAGCCCATGAAGGGTGTGCCGGTATGGCGGCGAATGATCGCGCCCGGAAATGAAGCAGGAATAAAGGCCGGCTTCATCGGCGAAGATCCACCGGATTCGGCCAGGTACATGCGCTCGTTGTAGCTGCCGTACATGATCAGCGGTGGTTTTTCACGCACCAACTGACGCACGGTTTCGTTATCGGTTTTTTCACCCGGCTTGCGCGCGACGGCAAAATTGCATGGCAGGCCCATTTCGTCTTCAAGGAAATGCCGCAGGCCGCGTGTATAGGTTTCATTGGCTACCACAGCAAATGTCGCGGTACCAAAAAAGTCTTGCGTGACGGAGCGCCACAGATCCCAGACCGGCTTGATGGTGGTGTGTTTTTCGCGCTCGATGAAAGGCTCGGGATCGAGATTGAGCAATTCACCCAGCTTGCGTAAAAACTTGGTGGTGCTGTGAAGACCAATCGGTGCCTGCAAATACGGACGATCCAGCGCTTCGCACAAGAGACGACCGAACTCGCGATACATGCAGATATTGACATCGGCTTCGACGAGTCGCGATACATCCGCGAGGTGACTGCCGAGCGGGAACACCATATTGACTTCAGCACCGATGCCCTGCACCAGACGGCGAATCTCGGCCAGATCGCTGGGCATGTTGAAGGTGCCGTAGCTGGGGCCGATAATATTGACGCGCGGTTTTTCATCCGGTGCGCGCTCGGCGAATGGCTTGCGCGCAGGCACATGGCGCATGCCGTATTCATTCCAGAGCCAGAGCATCGCGCGATTCGCGCACTGCCACTGGTCTTCATCAATCGTGCGCGGCAAGAAGCGCAGGATGTTGGTGCCTTCGGGTGTCACACCGCCACCGATCATCTCGGCGATAGAGCCTGTCACCACGACTGCGGGCAAATCCGGATCCAGCGTTGCATGCGCACGCTTCATTGAACCTTCAGTGCCCTCGCGTCCGAGTTGTTCTTCCGCCAGACCCGTAACCACGATAGGCAACTCATGCGGTGGCAAGGCATCGCTGTAATGCAGAACGGACGTCACCGGCAGGTTTTCGCAACCAACCGGGCCGTCGATGATGACTTGGAGTCCCTTGATGGCGGTGAACACATACACCGCGCCCCAGTAACCGCCTGCTCTGTCGTGGTCGATGACGTACATCAGATCATCTCCTCGGCTTTGCGCTTCTTCGCAGCCTTTTCGAGGCGGCGACGCGTTTCGGTACGGAACTCGGGGCGGTCTTGTGGCTTGCCTTCCCAGACACCGGCGCTATCGCCCATGCCGGTGCCACCGAAGAAGGATTTCATGTCATCCATGCGGGCTTTGTTGCCAATCGCTGCGTTCACCACCGCAGCGAGTGAGCCTGCACCAGCCGGTCCCATCAAAGGACGTGCGGATATCAGGTTGGTGAAATACAGACCCGGGATGGACATTTCTTTCGCGGCCTGCACGACCGGCGTGGTGCCAATCGCCAGATCGGGTTTGAATTCATGCACGGCTGCGATGTCCTGCTCCAGCGATGCGCGATATTGCACATGCACGCCGCGCGCCTGAAGCCATTCGAGATCGGCGGCGCTGTGTATGGTTTTCGGACAGGCCGTGCCGACATAACGCAAATCCGCGCCACTCTCGACCAAGAGACGTGCGACGAGCAGCTCGGAGCCTTCATAGCCTGACAGCGTGATGCGACCTTTGACCGGCTTGGCGGCGAGTGCCGCGCGCACCGCAGGCAGCATGCGATTTTTTGCGGCATCAATTTGTGCCTGACCGATGTTGCAGCTATTGCCTATCGCTTGCAGCCAGGCTTCGGTACCGTCATGACCGACCGGTGCGGAGCCAGTCACTTGACGACCAGCGGCTTCGAATTCGCGCACGCTGGCGGTATAGAAAGGATGAATCGCGGCGACCGCAGCGCAATCGAATGCGGCATACAGTTCGCGCCATTCGCGCGTGGGCACTACAGGACCCGCGGCCAAGCCCATGGGCTCAAGCATCATGCCGATGGTGACGGGATCCGCCGGGAACATTTCACCAATCAGTGTGATGGTGGGTTTGTCGCTTTTGCCATTGCGCGGCGCTGCGACCGGACCAGCGCCGGCTTCATTGCGCGCATAACGCAACATGGCACCGGCGAGTACGTCTTTGGCTTCGGCGTGCGTCGGCACACCAAATCCCGGCACGTCGATGCCGATGATGCGCACCCCATTGATTTCTTTGGGCAGGATCTGCAGTGGCACACCACTGGCTGTTGGTACACACAGATTGATGATGACGATGGCGTCATACAAATCCGGATTGGCTTCTTTATGGACCGCGTCGCGAATGTCTTCGAACAGCTTGCCTGTCACGAGGGATTCCGAATCAAACGGCACATAGCCCACGCTTCGGCGTGCACCATAAAAATGGGAGGTGAACGTCAGTCCATACACACAGCAAGCCGAGCCCGACAAGATGGTTGCAGTGCGACGCATGCGCAAGCCGACGCGCAATGAACCAAAAGCCGGGCACATGCTCTGCGGCTGATCATGCGGGCCTTTGGGGTAATCCTGCGCGTACTGATCCAGTGTCTCGCTCTTGCCAGCAGCGCGCGCAGCTGCATTGAGCTGATCTTTGCCGGAGTGGCAGCCAAGGCCGTCGGCCTTGAGGGCCTCAGGGTTGGCAACAATCGGAATCACAGGATGGCTCATGGCGCGTGTCCTCAGACTTCGTCGTACACAACTTCAAGGGTTTTCTTGATGGTCTCGCTCTTGCCTACCATGTCAGCAACCGTGGCGGGTTCAAGCACGACATCACGACCGGTGTGTTCCGCCGAGAACAGACCGAGCAACTCGTCTTGCGACATGGGCTTGGGTCGTACGGGCGGCGCATCGGCGACGTTTTGTGCGAGTTCGGCAAACAACGCGCCCCACTGACTTTCGGGACGACCGATAATTTCGTAGCTGGCACTCTTGCGGCGAATATCTTCATTCGCAGGAATGGCGGAGAGCACGGGAATACCCGCATGCTGTGCGAAGGCTTGCGCTTCGCCGGTGCCATCGTCTTTGTTGATCACCATGCCAGCCACGCCGACATTGCCACCGAGCTTGCGGAAATATTCCACTGCCGAGCAGACGTTATTGGCCACATACAGCGACTGCAAATCATTACTGCCAACGACGATCACCTTCTGGCACATATCGCGCGCGATAGGCAGACCAAAACCGCCGCAGACCACGTCGCCGAGGAAGTCGAGCAGGACGTAATCAAAGCCCCACTCATGGAAGCCCAGTTTTTCCAGCAGCTCGAAACCGTGAATGATGCCGCGACCACCGCAACCGCGACCGACTTCAGGTCCGCCGAGTTCCATCGCATACACACCATCACGCTTGAAGCAGACATCGCCAATCGAGACGGGCTCGCCGGCGAGTTTTTTCTTCGATGAAGTTTCAATGATGGTCGGGCAGGCTTTGCCACCGAACAGCAATGACGTGGTATCACTTTTCGGATCGCAGCCAATCAGCAACACCTTCTTGCCCTGCTGCGCCATCATGTAAGACAGATTGGCGAGCGTGAAGCTCTTGCCAATGCCGCCCTTGCCGTAGATGGCAATGATCTGAGTTTCTTTGGTAACTTCGCCGGTCGGCGCCGGATCTGGATCGATCGCAGCCTCCGCGCGCAGACGCTCTTTCTGCATGAAGTGCACAGGTGCGGCCTGGTGGTCTTGTGGCTTGCTCATTTCGGGCTTCTCCAATCGAGGATCATCTTCAGGCAGGTGGAATCGCTGAATGCGGTGCGATAGGCCGCATCCGCGTTATCGGGGGTACTGCGGTGGGTAATCAAATCATCAAGCGACAAGCGTCCGGATTCCGCGAGATCGCGTACCGCGAGCAGCTCAGGCGGCTTCCATTGCGCAGCGACGCGGATTCTTGCTTCGCGCAGAAAGGCAGGCGCGAACGAGAAAGAAAGCGGCTCATCATAAAAACCAGCGAGTACGATTTCACAGCCTGATGCGCCGCGCGCAATCAGTGAATCGAGTACTTTGGGGTCGCCACTGACGTCGCAAATGCTGCGGTAGTTGGATGTCTTGTCATCGGCGGGATCAATCACGTCATAGCCTTGCGCGCCAGTGCGACGCGCGGGATTGGTTTCCCACACAATGGGCTTGCCGCCGGCAATGACCGCGAGTCGCGCAATCATGCGACCCAATACACCGTGACCAATAATGAGTTCAGGTCGCGCTGCGCCCGGCGATGCATACGCGTGATAGGCAGTGGCGGCCAGTGCAAGCAAAGTACCACGCTCGCCCAGACCTTCGGAGATACGCAAGGCACGCAACGCAGGAATGACTACACGCGATGCGGCACCACCAAACAGCCCGCGCACTTCACCAAAGCAGGCTGCACCCGGCACAAACACCATTTCGCCGACTTCATATTTCGTGCTGCGTCCGGCCTGCGCGACGCGACCGACTGATTCATAACCCGGTACGAGTGGATAACCCATGCCAGGAAAGGTCGGCATGCGACCAGACCACAGAAGCTTTTCCGTGCCCGTGGAAATACCGCTCCAACAAATATCGACGACCAGATCGTTGTCGGTTGGCTCGACGAGCGCGAGCTCGCGTACCTGCAACTGATGCGGTTGCTCGACCACGACGGCGTGCGCGTTCATCCTCTGCCTCCTGGGCAGCAGCCTTGCGCTGTCATGTCTCGTTGCAGGCTATTCATGGAAAACCCGGCGTTGTTTTAGGTGGGCGACGGACTTATTAGGGAGCGTCTCGTTTGCTGCCCCGGGAAGGCAGAGCCTTCGCGGGTATTGTGTCATTCTATGCTGACGCTTTAAAGTGTCAAGTATTATTTACATATAGGGGCTCAGGCGGCCCGGGCGGTCAGTAGCCTGACCTGAAGCGGTATCCGTGTTGGCAAAAGACGGACGTTGTCAAAACCGGAATAGCGAAGCAGTGCTGTCAGCTGTTCTGCGGTGCGGGCCTGGCCGCGACCCATGGCCAGCAGATAAAAGCCGAAGTAGGCATCGCCCATGGCCTCGGCGCCGGGCGTGCCCGACATAGGCTCTGCCAGCACCAGGGTGCCGCCGGTGGGCAGTGCGCGTCGAATGGCTTTGAGAATAGTCACCGCGCGCTCATCGTCATGGTCGTGAATGATGCGCACCAACGAGACAATGTCAGCCCCGGTAGGCAAAGCCTCGGCAAGGAAATTACCGCCCACAGCCTGAGCACGATCGGTAATCCCGGCATTCTGAAAACGCGCACGGGCATTGGCTGCCACGGGCGGCAAGTCAAACAGGGTCAGTTTCAGGTGCGGCGCGCGCTCGGCAACGCTGACCAGAAAGCGCCCCTCGCCGCCACCCACATCCAGCAAATGACGGTGCGGCGCAAATGAGAAGGCATCGAGAATTTCGGCGGCCACCAAAGGCTGGGAAGCCGACATCAACGCAGAATAATTAGCGACTTTTTCCGGCGCGATTTCGGCCGCATGCGCCTTGGCTTCGTCCGCGGTGTAGGGGTAATACTCAGAGAGTGAGGGACGCACATGCCCACGCAGGAGCGCGACCGGATCCGTCAGATCGGCGTACAGCGTAGCGTGGTGCCGAACCATGGCGATCACCGCTTCGTTATCAACCAGCGGCGCGCCCAGCATGCCGAGACCGTAGCGCTGCTCGCCGGCGGGCGTGAGTCCGCGCTTCTCGACCAGACGCAGCGACTGTGCCGCCACCAGCAAACGCTCGGCAGCCTCGATTGACATATCGAACTGGCGTGCCAGCGAACTGATGCTTTGCGGGCCCTGCGCTAGCTTTTTAAACAGGTCGAGCTGCACGCAAGCGGCGAGCACCTGGGAATACACAAAACCGGCCACCAGATCGAACACTTCCCGCGCATGACGATGGGCGATCGGGCGCGTGAGAAGAAATCCGGAGGCGAAACGATGAAATGCAGGATTGGCGAGCAGCCGGTCACGCCAGCCGAGCAGCCAGTCTGACCATGAGAGGACGGCTGTTGTCATCGCTAGGCCGAGAGGCGAGTGACGGTTGGCACCAGCTTGCGGGTGAGCTCAACCGGCACCAGCCTGCGGGATTCCTGACGCACCAGGGTACGCAGCTGCGCCGAACCGCGGCAGCTGGGAATGGAAGCACTGGCATAGCTGATCAGCTGATCGAAATACTGAATTGCACCTGACAGGCCCAGCTCTGCTGCCGAGCTGGGACGACCCAGTGCGGCATCTTGCCCGCCCGGTTTGCCCAGCTGCTCGGGGTCCAGCGCCACATCGCGAATATCGTCAGCGACCTGATACGCCTCGCCCAGCCATTCGCCGAGCGCGCGCCAGGGTTCAAATGCGGCACCCGCAGCCTGCGCGCCGGCGACGGTGGCCGCCACAAACAAGGCGCCGGTCTTGGCGCGCTGGTAGGCGGTGAGCGCCACACGCGGCTCGCACTCCCAAGCCTGACCCGCGACAATGCCCGAGGGCGCAGCAACGCCGGCCGCCAACGTACTTAACAAGGGTCCCATGCGGTCGGGCTTTTGCGATGCGGCAAGCGCAAGACTTTGAAATGCGGTCACGATCAGCGCATCGCCGGCCAGTACGGCCAGTCGTTCACCATAGGCACCAAACACGGAAGGACGGCCGCGGCGCGTGGTCGCATTGTCGAAACAGGGCAAATCATCATGAACCAGAGAGGCGCAATGCATCAGCTCAATCGCTGCACCAGCAGCAGCGGCCAAGCCGATATCGTCTGCGCCACAAGCCTGAGCAACCGCCAGAGTCAGGTGCGGGCGAATCCGCGCACCGCCCGGAAATACCGAATGGCGAATGGCGGCAGCCAGACGCGGCGGCCCTTCCGGCGCCTCCTGGGCTGCAATAGCCAACTCAAGTGCCGCTTCAATACGCTCGGAATTGTCCATACTGTCTCCTGAACGACCTGTCTGGCCGTAGTTGGATGTAAGGTATGCCTGTCAGTTCTTTGTGTCAAGTTTAATTGACAAATCGCTTCTCCTGTTTGAGTAGGGCAGAGCGCTTGTGCCTGACCAAGTCCGCGTATCGGGCGGCATTTGGATCGCAGGTTCGCTTGTCGGCCCTCAAGGAGCCGCTTTCCCCCTGCCCTATGGTCTGGTTTGCCCATCGCAGCCGTCATTCGTCACGCCGGCGATGCGCGCACCACCAGGGACAACAAAGGGGGAGTTCATCATGAGATTTTTGGGCCAACGCGGCATCCTTGCGGTGCTGCTTGCGGGGTTGTCATTGCTGAGCGGCTGCGGCGGCGGTGATGGCGGCGGCACCGGTCAGAGCGGCACATCGGCGTCGCCCCAGCAAACGGGCACGGGTACCCAAGCGGTCACGGCGGCCTGCCCGGGCAGTGGCACCGAGTGCACCGGCGCGACGATTTTGCGCACGGATCAGGGCATTGGGGTTACCGACTTCGGCGTGCAGGTGTATGGGACATCGACCAATGACTTGCTCACGCCCAACCCGGCACCCCAGCAGGCTTACGGACTCAGGCCCGCCACCGGAGGTCAGGCCGATCTGCGTGTCAGCAAAGCCGCCGATGGCCGACTGGCAGCCGTCACCCTGCTGCTGTCGAATCTGGGTTTGTCCTGGGATGGCAAAACCGAACGCCCGCAAATCATCGAAACCTTTGAAACGCGTCAGGGACGCGTGCAACTCGACACCAACGGACTGGCCGTCCTTCAGCCGCTACCCGCCGCCACGGATCTGAGTTTTTTCGATTTCGGCAGACGAGGCGCTAACGGTACACAGACCAATTACGCCAACAATATTTATTTCCCGCGTACCGAAGCCGTGCGCTGCCCAAGCAACTATCCGGGCTGCCCGAGTGTTGAAACTCAGGGTCTTAAAGCACAACTGGGGGACTGGCGCAGCGGCGGCAGCACGCCTGATAGCGCACAAGTGACGCGACTCCATGAAGACGGTGCAACGCAAGCAGGCTACGGCGTGGATGCCAATGGCCAGCTGGTTCTGCTGCCTTGGGCGGACGGCGTGGGCGTGCCTTATCCGGGATTCAAGGGTTACCGAGATTTCCTCCACTGGTCCTACGCGCATGTCAATCTGGGCGCGTGGATCACTCAAGACACTGTTGGAATAATCGAATGGGGTGGCAACAACGAGCACAACAAGATGCGGCGCGGTCTGATGGCCTTCGGTCAGGTGACGCCAGCGGCACAAGTGCCCACCAGCGGTGTGGCCCGTTACCGCGGCCGGATCTATGGCTGGTTCAGCTATCTGCAGGCACAGGATTCACATCCGCTTTTTGGCGAGGTAGAAGCAACGGTCGACTTTGACAATCGCACGGTCGTGCTCACCTTCAGCGGCACGCGTATCGATGAGGGACAGATGGATCCCTTGCCGCTCGCACTCACGGCAAGCACGACCTTGAGTAGCGGACAACTCGCCAATTATTTTTTCGGCAGCGCAAGCAACACGACGCTCAGCGGCGGTATCGGTGGGCGTTTCTTCGGTCCGGTGAGTGCCGGCGGCAGCGGCACGGGGCCAGCGGAATTAGGCGGGAATTTTCAGCTGCAAAGCGCCAATCAGGGACCTGCTGCGATTGGTGGATTCTTGTTGCGCAAGATTTAATGCGCACTTTATGGTGAGATGATTGAACGAGGACAACGCAATGCCAGAGACCACGCAGGCAAGTCTCTGGCAGCGTGTAGCGTACAAAAGATCCCGACTATCTCTGCAAAACCTCTTGCATCACGCCCGCAAGCAAAGCGACGCACTGCGCCGGACTTTCTTCATGGGCGAGATGTCCCAGCATAGGCCATAGCACCTGTTGCGACCGAGGCAAGCGGCGCGCGATCTGCGCCGCTTGTATTGCCGGCACAGTCGTATCGTTCTCTGCCGCCACCATCCAAACCGGTAACGAGAGTCGCGGCAATTCACGCTCGAGAGGTTCCAGATCCCAGTGCGCCATCATGGCCAGCGCGGCAGACACATGGCCGGGACTGCGCACCAGTCGTGCATACAAATCCATACCCACGTCATCAAGCAATGAACCCGTGCTGCGAACGAGTTTCTGAACAATCGCAGGATCAGTCGCCTGCCATGCGAAGAAGCGTGATGCCACCGAACCCGCCGCAAGCAAACGTGCCACCGGTGAAAAAAACTGCCCAGCCAAGCCGCCAAAGGCAATGAACGCCCCATTCAGACTGACCAAGGCTGCCGGTGAAATCGACTGATCAAGGATCATGCGCGCCGCCACGGCAGCACCGGCTGAGTGCCCGGCGATGACGGTCGGCGAAATTTTCAGTTCATGCAGTAATGCTGCAACATTGCGCGCCATGCCTGCCAAAGATTGCTCTGCATTCGGTGGCATCGTCGTGAATGCGTGACCGGGCAAATCCATCACAACCACGCTGTAATGCTCGGCAAGACGCGGCGCGACATCGCGCCATGAATGCGACGATGAGCCCGTGCCATGCAGCAGCACAATCACGGGCGCATCACCCGGCACGGGACCGAACTGCTGCACATGCCAATGCAGGCCTGCCGCTTGTACAAAACGGCTCGCACTGCGATTGGGCCAATCGCGCCCGTCCATCTCCCATTGCAAACGATCGCCCAAACTAACGTGCTCCGTCCTGCGTGGCTGCGCGGACGGCCATGGATACCGCCGCTGCACCGGCATGCGGCAAGGGGATGTAACGTGCGCGCATGGCGCCAGCCAGTTGCGCAGCTTCCTGTTGCGGTTTGGGTGAGGTGTCAATGAACAGCAAAGGCACTTGCAAGGCTGAGAGCTGACGTGCTGCCTGCGTTGCTTCGGCTTGCGCGCGCTCGCGACCACCGGTGCCGTCACGCGCCACATTGGCACGACCATCGGTGAGCAGAACAATCACCGGCGACTGTCCGCGACGACGCAGACCTTCAGCAACATGGGCTGCGGTATCAATCGCGGTGGCCAGTGGTGTGCCGCCACCACCCGGCAGTCCTGACAAGCTGCGCTTAGCGCGCACGAGCGAACGCGTTGGCGGTAACAGTAATTCAGCGACCTTGCCGCGAAACGCAATCAACGCAACCTGATCGCGTCTGACATAACAATCGGCCAGTAACAATTCAACAGCGCCTTTCGCTTCGGCCAGCCGGTGCAAGGCCGACGAGCCGGAAGCATCGACAACAAACAAAGTGATCGTTGCCGTTTTTTGCTTGATGCGTGCGACATGAAAATCATCCGAGCGGACTTGCACGCGTTGTTGTGCGCCTGTGCCCAGCGTCGCCTTGCGTAGGTTTTGCCAGGGCGCTGCCGCGCGCAAGGTGTCGATCAAATGTAAGCGACTGCCATGCGCGGGCTGCGCGCGACGCGATCCTGCAGGTCGTCCGCGCTGACCACCTTTGACGGTTGCACCGGATTTACCGCTGCTGGCGCGCTGCTGCAAACTGCCCGCCAACAACTGAGATAACAAACCTGCAGGAATCGCAGCCTTGGCGGCATCGAGCACGCGATCTTCCATGGGTTTGTTTTCGCCGGGGTCCGGTGGTGGTGTGTCGTGCTCCTGCTGATCATCATTCTGGTCCGGCGGCGGTACGTCTTCCTGTTCCTGTTGCGCTTGTGCTTCCTCTGGCTCTTCAGGTTCCGGGGCAGGTGGCATGCGCGTCGCACGTGAGGCTAGCACGAGGGTGGCTGCGATACGTGCGTCGTCATCGGTGACAGCATCATTACCATCAAGCGCTGCACTCGCACGCGCGACGGACAGCGCCATCAAGGATGCGCGCATGGAATCAACACCGAGTACCAATGCTGTCCCACACAACACCTTCACGACTGGATCAGGTACTTCGATGTCGGCAAGTCGTGCACGCGCAGTGACAATGTCTTCGATGCTGCCGGCTATCATTTGCTGCAACTCGTTCTCATTGACGCGACGCGGCGAGATGGCACGCAAATCGAGTTCAAAAGCGAGCCGATCGCGCAGGGCCGGCGACAGCGATTCTTCTTCCGATAAACCTTCATCCAGTGCTACCACCGCAAAGCGGGTCGCACGTCGTTCCGCAAGACCATCACGCTCGAGCACCACGGCGCCTTCATCCATGACTTGCGTGAGTCTGGCTGCTGTGGATGTGGGCAAGCGCTCGGCCATGGCCAATATAAGGGTGCCACCGTCGGCATCTAC
Organism: Oxalobacteraceae bacterium; assembly: GCA_027490465.1. Classification (GTDB taxonomy): domain Bacteria; phylum Pseudomonadota; class Gammaproteobacteria; order Burkholderiales; family Burkholderiaceae_D; genus Pernthalerella. Next base: position 55,126 of record JAIXXZ010000018.1, on the reverse strand, counting down.
CAGCAAGCCATGCTGCAACACCGGGCGACCCGTGGCCAGTGTGGCGGACAAATCGAGACCGCCCAGCAAACGCTCGTCAGTAATCGAAACAGGCATGCGCACCCAGCGCGACGGGCTCATTAGTGAACGCAGCAAATTCAGCCACGCATCACGCACGGGTCCCGCTGAAGCGCGTATGCGTACGCCACCCAATGCGCCGGGATCAATCGCCAGCAACACGGCCACCTGCACCGCCTGCTGCCAGAGGCTGTCCTGAACTTCGTCGGATGTTGGGTCGGCGTGGGGAGTCATGCGTGTTGCCTTATGACGAGCGTACGCATGCCGGAACCTGATGCGTCAGGCAAAGACTTCTTCGACGGCGCGGGCAACGCGAGTACCCGAGCCGGCATCGTCGAGGGGATTGCGCCGCAGCCGGTGTCGTAACGCAGGTGCGGCCATGCGCTTGAGATGGGAATCATTGACCGCATCATGTCCTTCAAAAGCCGCCAGCGCGCGCGAGGCGCGCATGAGTGCGAGTTCGCCCCGAAGGCCATCGGTACCCAAGGCCATGCAGAGTTGCGCAGCGCGCGTAAGCGCGTGATCGGGCACCTCAACGTCTGGCAGTTTTTTTCGGGCTGCAACAATCCGGCGACGAATTTTTTCATCTTCTTTTCGCCAGGTCTCTACGAAGGCCTCAGGCGAACGTTCATAGGCATCGCGTCGTCGTACGACTTCAATACGCATTTTCAGATCGGTCGGTGTGGTCACATCCACGGCCAGACCGAAACGATCAAGCAATTGTGGACGCAACTCACCCTCTTCCGGATTGCCACTGCCCACCAGCACGAAACGCGCGGGATGACGCACCGACAAACCTTCGCGTTCCACCATGTTTTCACCCGAGGCCGCGACGTCGATCAGCAAATCGACCAGATGGTCTTCGAGCAAATTGACTTCATCAATATAAAGAAATCCGCGATTGGCACGCGCGAGCAAACCGGGCTCGAAGGCTTTGATACCTTGCGATAAAGCGCGCTCCAGATCCAGCGCGCCCACCACGCGATCTTCTGTCGCACCGAGCGGCAGATCGACCACGGGCACTGTCTTAAGAACGCTTTTTGTGTGCCCCTCGGCCTTGAGCGGCGCGCATTGTTCGCATGACGGTGTGCCGGGTTCCGGATCGCAACCGTAAGGACAATTCGCCATGGCGCGCATTTTCGGCAGCAAGGCAGCCAGCGCACGAACCGCGGTGGACTTGCCCGTGCCACGGTCGCCAAACACCAGCACACCACCCACGCCGGGATCGACCGCCGCCACCAGAATGGCGTGCTTCATCTCATCCTGACCGACGATGGCTGAAAAAGGAAAACTAAGGCTCATGAACATCTTCTCCGGAGGGTATTCGGGCGCCCCAGCGCCGCCACAAGTCAGCTGCATGGGAAAGGCCGGCGGCCAACAGCAGCAAGGCCACCACATACCAGGGCGCCGACACCATGGATGCCCGCAAGGCGAGCATCAGGTAGAGGCCTGCCATGAGTGTGCCCTGAAGTTCGGACATCGGAATGCCGCGTCCCGTGCGGCGATGCCACCAGAACAGCAACACCCACTCGATCACCGTAACGGTAATCACGATGTCGATCAGCAAAGTGCCAGAGAAGATCTCATGCACGATGTTTCCCCATTACCGCAGCCCGCGCTGCCCGTTGTCATTATCTTAACTGGCTATGACGACCACCAGATTGTTTGTAGCAGTTTACATCTTAAGTTGTCAGAGTATTCAGACACTTCTTTTCGACAGTGTAACCGTGAAAGTCGGCGTTGTGATGCGTTGGCGCTTATTGATTTTGGAAGTCGCACTGCCCGGGTGGGATTTTGTTGAGTACCTTGAATCAAGGCTTCGAGGCGACGGATTGAAAATTTTTGTCTCAGTGGCTCGATTCCGCTCCGGGCAAGCAAGTGAGCGAAGCCCGCGTTATCGATAACGGGGGCTTTTTGCATTTTAGAGGCGGACTGGAGCGACTGGGGGGAGCATCAAAGACTTGGCGGAATCACCAAGTATCAGGCTTGCACACTCGAGAACTTGGAATACGCTCTGGCAGTTGAGAGTTCTTCAAATGGACTGGGCTGAGTATTTTTGACCAATCGGCGTACTTGGAGAGGTCTTTCGAAATGTGTCGGTGATCTTCGCCGAGAATCGGGGCAATCAAGCCCAAGCGAATGTGCGGCAGATGCCTCTTAATCGTTGAAAAAGCGCCTTCCAAATCAGAGTCATTGCTGCACAAAACGGCTTGATCAAATTCATCTGTCCATGCTCCCGCCAACATATCTGAAGCAAGATTTACATCCGTCTTTTTCTCATTGAAGTCGAATACCTGAATTTTTTCCAAGTGTGGCACTTCAGGAATTGGCTGCACTAAGCGTTGAAAGGGAGTGGTTGCGAGAATTTTTCCTTCGATGATTTCCAGCTTTTCCGGATACATTTTTCTCAACGCTTGAAGGTAGGTGCGTTGCCGCTGGGTTGACCTTGAATCATCGGACATTCGCCCAAGAACAGGTGCCGTGTAATACCGAACCTGCAACAAGTTAGCTCGATCATCGAGCACATGTTCATTGAACAATGAATACAAGTCCAGCCACTTCAGCTTGGACTTTCTCAGCAAGCCATAGTAAAGGTTATAGCCATCTACATAGACAATTGTTCGCAAACCGCACTCCACAGATGTGACAAAGCCGCCCGGAGGCGGCCTGTCGCCCATAGAGCACTTGGCCTAACCAAGCGGTCAATGGGTGAGTCGTGGCTCTACTATACACATCCATGAGTGGGGCACGCAAGTCTTTCTAGCTAAGTTGTTGTCGGCTAAATCACTAGCGATGAAAGCAATATGATCAACCGCGGCGCTACCATGGATGGTGGCATTCGGCCGACCATTCCTCTCTAATCCGGATCTGCCAGCACGTATTAAAAATGGTGGCCCCTACAACGAAGCGCGATACGTAGGCTGGTACGGCGGCAGCGAGGAAGGCTACACCGATTACCCTACGCTGTAGACCTCACTGCGATTGGTTCAGACCGGCATATGACAAATTCATACGACTGACTGCTGTCGGTCGCACCGCCCTAGCGCAGAGCAATTGGCGGCAATAGTTTATCGTTGCATGGGCTGAAAACTGGCAACCCGATGGTTGACGCAAGCTTATCCAGGTTTGATTGCGCCCTGGGCCACCAAGAAGCAAAAATGCCCCGCTTTATGCGGGGCATTTGTTTTGGGACTGGAAAGATGCGTTTTTTAGACCAGGTGAAGTTCAACTCGCTTACCTAGTGCCGCCGTATATTTTCTGAGGGTACTTAGGCTGGGAGAATATCTTCCCGTAGCCGGGTAACTAGCGACCATCAACTACACATAGGCCATGTGATTTCATGACGCACTAACCTCAGATCAAACCTTGTCCTCAGAAACATCTATGGTTACCCCAAGGGACAAAACATCACTGGGCGAGAGTCCAAACATCGTCTTAAATGCGGTGCTCAAATGGGCGGAACTGGAGAATCCAGCCGCAAGTGCAGCGTCAGTCAGGCTAACGCCTGCAGAAATATTCCTCATCACCATTGCCATTCGTCGCCAAAGTCTATAACGGCGAAATGGAAGACCAACTTCAGCATCAAACCTCGCACGGAACCGGGACGGAGATAATGATGCTAGGGAAGCGGCGTCTTGAATTCGCCCGAATGCATTTGGGCTGCGTTCGATTTCACTCAACACCCTTGAAATACGCGAATCTTTTGGACGATTTGGAAGTAAGCCAAATGCATCAAAAGCAGCGTTGATACTAATCTCTTGCGAAACTCCGAAAATCTTCTCTCGCCCCTGTAACAAGGTTTGATCTTTCAAAGACAGGCATCGATCTCTGAGTGGGTCAAGATACAAGAAAGCCATCGGCCCCGTACTTTTAAGATGGTGTAGGGATTGCGAGGGTATGACTGACACTACGCTTGACTTCCAAACTGACCACTGCTTTCTAGGTTTCCAAAACCGCAATTCAAAAGCATCGGCAAGGGCAACAGCAATGGTCGTAGCCACATTCATGTGGGGAACAAGGTCCAGACCGGGGCCAATATACATTGCTCGGGCAGGACCTATGCAAATGCGCGGAAAAACAGGCGTTTTTTGAAAGATTGATTCCATAAAAAAGGACAAAATCAGGGGATTTATTCATCCATATCCGCATTCATCTATGCTCAATCTTCCGATTTATCTAGCAATGACTGGTTTTGCAGTTATGGGTATAGGTGCGATGGTACTGCCTATGCGCGTGACAGCACAATTTGACATTCCAAACTTAACAGTGTCAGGCAAAAATGAGATCCGTGCGGTCTACGGCGGATTCGGATTAGCAATGGTGATGGTGCTTTTGATCGCAATTGAACAGCCGGCACTGCGTGCCGGCATCTTGCTGGCTGTCGCCGCAAGTCTAGGTGGCATGGCAGCAGGGCGCGTTATTTCTGCTTTTGTCGATAGAACAATCGGAAAATGGCCTCTTTTTTACTTGCTTCTCGAGATAATCTTCAGTTCACTACTTATCATCGCTATTTGATGAAGAAGCTATCTAAGCGCCTTCTCGCAAGGCTACCCCTGCTGATCTTTGGGATCTGGGCCATTGCTGGCGGAATGATTTTCTGCTTTCCAGTTCAGTTCTATAATTTGACGCCGGGCGTCAGCTCATATGGCCCATACAATACTCATTTCATCCGCGACATAGGCCTCATCTACTTCAGTAGCGGTCTGATCGGCATATACGGCCTCCGTATCTCGAACGCTGCATTATGCATTGCAGGTACCGCTTGGTCATTATTTCATGGAGTATTTCATCTACATCTTTGGGTTCACCGAGGTTTATCTTTTGATGGACTGTTTTTGTTTGATTTGAGCGTAGTAATTATGCCGCCGTTTTTTATTATCTTTACGGCGAAGAAAATCTCTATTGAATCCAAAAAAATTCTATGACTATTAACCAATCGGCTTTTCTAAATTTTTTATTCCCAGCATTCATCATCCAAGCGTTTTAATCGGCAAGGATCTAACTACGTCACCACAAAAATTGATATCAATAGTGAGAATCTAATGAAATACCTTCCCTCTGCCGCATTGTTGATTGCAGGCCTCATCCATCTCCTACCAATACCTGGGGTCATGGGCGTGCCAGCTTTATTTCGACTATATGGCATCGAGATTAGTGACCCAAATATTGCCATCTTATTGCAACACAGAGCACTCATGTTTGCGATTCTGGGTGTAATCATGCTTACTGCAATTCGCTTGGAATTTTTACAAATCACAGCGCTATCTACGGGGCTGGTAAGCACCACGAGTTTTATCGGGGTTGCTGCATGGGTTGGACACTACAATCATGCAATTCAACGGGTAGTTATCGCTGACATTGTCGCTTCGATCGCGCTTACCGTCGGCCTTGTAGCCGCGGTATGGCTCCGTAGGCAATCGTCACCATGAGAAACTTCATGGCGCGGGGAGGAACTTAAGAAAAAATGTCTTCAGTTCAAATCGATGCCTCCCACGGACACTCTCAACCGCCCAAAGATAGTCACTTAAAGCAGAAAAGTCTTTGACTTTTTCACCCTTCGATTGTGTGTAGTCGGGGACATTTGCTTACCTATAAGTCGATGCAAATCGATTCTTATGCCAGAACAACATGCATCAACGATTTGACCAGTCATCGCCATGAAATTCTCTAGCCCAGTAACTATACAAGGTAAGCATGCATCATTAGTTCCATTAACTATGGCGCATCATGATGGTTTATGTGAAGCCGTCCGCGATGGCGAACTTTGGAAACTTTGGTATACAAGCATTCCTTCGCCTGAGGGAATGGCAATTGAGATTGATCGGCGTTTGGGCTTACAGCGGTTAGGCTCAATGAATCCGTTTTCCATTTTGGACGCTAAAGGGAACCCGATTGGAATGACAACTTATATGAATATTGACCAAGAAAATCGAAGGCTAGAAATAGGATCTACTTGGTATCGTCAGTCGGTTCAGCGCACAGCGATTAATACTGAATGTAAATTGATGTTGTTACGGTACGCATTTATAAATCTAGATTGTATTGCTGTGGAATTTCGTACACATTTTTTTAATCATCAAAGTCGAAAAGGCATTGAAAGATTGGGAGCAAAATTAGATGGTGTATTACGAAGCCACCAAATCAATCGCCATCCAGATGCTAAGGACAGTATTCGAGATACGTGTGTTTACAGCATTTTGGCATGCGAATTCCCTGCTGTAGATGCTCATTTGAACTTTCTATTGCAACTGCCCGACATGTAAATAAGCGACTTCTCGCCGCGCTTAGTAGGGTAATCTCCCCATTTTTAACGGACGCCTGAAGTAGCGTTCCGCGGTCATGGCTCGCGGCTGATTGGAAGTGATGATGACCTGCTCCCGAACCTATGCTAGGCCAAGAAAACTTGCAGCGCTTATGCGTTTGCCTCTTGAATAACCGGTGCGCAGCTGGGGATTGGGTATTTCCCTGAAACTGTCATAATTTGTCTCATGCTCTGTCAGACACGTGATGCCGTACGTTTCAATGCAGGGTCGATGCAAACCAATAAATAAAAAATTCATGTCTCTCTCGCACCCAGATTCTTCTCCTGCAACTCGTCATCAAAACGGCGCACTAAGCGCGCTTCATGCGTGGGTTGACGCAGTTAATCGCCATGACCTTGAGGCGATTGTCGCAATTTTTGCCCCCGATGCGAGCTTCTTCGGCACAAGCACGCAAGCATTGGTGAGCTCATCCGAAGGCATCAGACAATACTTCGATGCTGTCCTCAAAAACTATGTGCCACTCAAGGTGGCGCTTGGGCTGGTCACCATAAGCGAACTGTCGCCAGATAGCGCTGTGATCACCGGTTACGACAAGTGGCAGGTGACGCTTAACGGTGAGTCGATCGAAGGGATGGGTCGCTTAAGTGTCGCGGTGGCTTTGCGTGACGATCATTGGCGCATCATCAGCTTCCATCGCTCTGCCATGCCGGACTGACATTCATTTGTTGTGATTGGGTTGGGTGTAATGCTGCTGGAGATTATCGGCGGCGGCAGCATAGCTTGGTGCAAGTTAAGGGATGGCTCTGGCTGTGGCGTATCCTGAAGCGTTCAGTCACCTTATATTGCAATACATGAAAACCCGCTACAACGCTGTCACTCGCTGGATTCACTGGCTGACCGCAATACTTGTGGTGGCAACTTTCATCCTTGGCCCGGAAGATCTCGATGAAGCAGAAAATTTGGGGGGCGACTGGAGCGTGCAAGTCCACGAAACATTGGGACTCGTCGTATTTGGCTTAAGTATTTTTCGCATTGTCTGGATGCTTTTTTTCCAGCCACGCTTGCACATCCCCATGTCTGCCATCATGTCCATGAGCGCCAAAATGCTTCAAGCTGCACTTTATTTTTTGTTGCTCGCCGTTCCTTTCACTGCCGTGTTCGGGATTTGGCTCAATGGCGATGCGTTAGATCTACTCGGAAATACGATGATCATGCCTCCGTTCACGGCGATGAAAACTACGGGTGAGCTATTGCTTGATCTTCACCCAGTCTTCGCCGATTTATTGATGTGGCTGGCAGGCGTCCATGCGGGGGCGGCGTTATTTCATCATTACATTTTGAAAGATACTGTTCTCAAGTCGATGATGTCGAAGTAGCTTGGTGACCCATGATGAAAGCATCTGTATGAGCGACTTTGCACCCACCCCCTGACTTTTAGCCTGCTTGTTCCGGTTCGATGTTGCTTCAGACTGGTATTCGGGTCGGTATCGCTTCGGATCCTTTCGCCGCCCTTCCTTGATTCTTTCCTGCGCCTTTCAATCCTTCTTTTGTCAAAACCACTACAGCCTTGACGTCTTCGTGGCGCTTGCGGAAACCTTTTGATCCACACGCATTCTGAAATCTTGTGGCTAAGTGACTATGTGATGCCGTGGTGTATCCAAGGCAAATAGTGTGCTTGCAAAATGCTTGTCTTGTGATGGTGAGGCTGCCCACTTCCGCTGAACACAAGGGCACGCTGAAATCGCAGTGGTCACGTTAGCCAGAGTAAGTACACACAAGCTGCAGGGCATACACGCCTGTAAACACACCCTCTGACCAAAACCAAGGACCTCACCATGACCGGAACATTGAACAAGGCTTTACTGATCGGCCATCTTGGCCATGATCCTGATGTGCGCACTATGAACAGCGGTGAGCCCGTCGCACATTTGTCGGTGGCGACCAGCGAGGGATGGAAAAACAAATCCACCAGTGCGCGGCGCGACGCCACCGAATGGCATCGTGTTGTGCTTTACAAACGACTGGCCGAGATGGCCGGCCAACATTTGAAAAAAGGCGCGCTGGTCTATGTCGAAGGCCATCTGCAGACACGCAAATGGACGGGCAAGGATGGCGTGGAACGCCATACCACGGAGATCGTCGGCGATGAACTGCGCTTGCTGCACCGACCCTCGGAATTCCGAGCGGCGCTGGATGTGCATGCCACGCCACGATTTGACAAAACCGCAGCCGAGAATGCGGGGGGACAAAGCCTCTCGTTTTAAAGCCGCACCGCAGACCTCACGTGTACGGCGTCATCCACACCAGACCGGCTGTCGTTCCCTGACGAGGCCGGTACTCGCAACCTATGTACCCATCGTAACCTGCCTCATCCATCATCGCGAACAGCCAGGGATAATTGAGCTCACCCAAGTCCGGCTCATGCCGCTCGGGTACGCTGGCGATTTGCACGTGACCGATATTGGGCAAGTACTGGCGGAATGTGCTGATGATGTCGCCCTCCATGATTTGGGCGTGATAAAAATCCATCTGCACTTTGAGATTAGGCGCATCCACCTCGGCCAGCAGTGCATGCGCGTCCCTTTGATAATTCAGGAAGTAGCCCGGCATGTCGCGCGTATTGATCGGCTCGACCAAAAGCGTGATGCCATGCGGCGCTAGGAGCTCGCATGCATAGCGCAGATTTCGGATGAATGTGTCACGACATTCGGCGAGGTCTGCATGGGCCGGCACAATGCCAGCAAGTGCATGCAGCCGAGTCGTGCCTGCTGCCAGCGCATAGTCGAGGGCTTTCTCCACGCCGGCGTGAAAATCCTGCTCTCGCCCTGGCAGCGCACCAAGACCACGTTCGCCCGCGGCCCAATCACCCGGCGGCAAATTGAACAAGACATTCTGCAGGCCGTGCTCGCGCAAGGCTTGGGCAATGGCGTTTTTATCTTCCTCGTAGGGGAAGAGATACTCCACCGCGCGAAATCCGGCAGCAGCAGCAGCGGCAAAACGGCCCATGAAAGGCACTTCGTTGAAGAGGAAACTCAGATTGGCGGCGAATTTCGGCATGGTACGGACTCGTTAAACGGCAAATTAAGTTGCCATGATACAAGCACTGCCCTTATCCTTTTACGCAGACCAATCACACTAAGGGAGACGAGTATGGAAGTCCTGATCACGGGTGGCGCTGGCTTTCTGGGTTCGAAGCTGGCGCGTCAGTTACTGGCACGCGGCACGCTGGCCGGGCCCTCGGGGCAGCCTGAAAAAATCTCCCGCATCACACTGCTGGATCAGGTGGCGGCACAGGGCTTCGATGATGCGCGCATTACGGTCATGACGGGCGATGCTGCCGATCCGGCGGTGATTGCCAAAGCACTGACGCCATCGGTGCAGTCTGTGTTTCATCTGGCCGCAGTCGTGAGTGGTGAAGCAGAAAGCGATTTTGATCTGGGCATGCGCATCAACCTCGATGCTACGCGCATCCTGCTGGAACAGGCACGCAAGAATGGCAACCGGCCACGTGTAGTGTTTACCAGTTCGGTCGCGGTATTTGGCGGCGATCTGCCGCCCAAGGTATTGGACACCACACCAGCAACGCCACAAGGATCGTACGGTGCGCAAAAAGCGATGTGTGAATTGATGGTGACTGATTACAGTCGCAAAGGCTTCGTTGATGGTCGCTCGCTGCGTTTGCCTACCGTCACGGTAAGGCCTGGCAAGGCCAACAAAGCCGCATCAAGCTTTGCCAGCGGCATCATCCGCGAACCTTTGAATGGCGTGGTGTCGGTATGCCCAGTACCCCCGGATACCAAGGTGTGGGCATTGTCACCTCGAAGCACCGTGCACAATCTGATTCACGCGCATGAACTCGAGAGTGCTGCGTTTGGTACCGCAGGCGCAGTCAACCTGCCGGGACTCACGACCACGGTTGGTGAAATGGTCGCCGCAATGGGGCGTGTCGCCGGTGCGGAAACGATGACGCTGGTGGAATGGAAAGAAGACCCGGTGATCATGAAGCTCGTACGCACCTGGCCCGGTGATTTCGTCACCACGCGCGCGGAGAAAATGGGGTTCGTCCATGACGCCAACTTCGATGATGTCGTCAAAGCGTATATCGAGGAAGAGCTTCGTTAAATCAGGCCTCAAATGCGCAAGGGGCTTTGCTGAATTCAGGCCCCTTCGCGCATACCCCATTTCCACATCCAGGTCGTCGGCAAGGGAACGATCATGAAGAGATGCTCGATGACAGCGAGCGTCAACAAGCCAGCGACCAGACACAAGCTGGTCGCAGCGAACGCATCCTGCGGCTGGACCAGCACCGCCATCCACAACGGCACGAGCACCGCCGTCGCTGCGGTAACTGAGACAGGCATCAGCCAGTTCCATGAGCGGCGCGTGAAATAACTTTGCAAATACGCGAGATGCGCAGGCAGGAAGTTTTCCGAGAGATTGCGCACACCAAGGAAAAGATTCAGCTTGGCGGAAAGACGCATGGACCACAGCACGAGATAAGTCCACCAACCCGTCTGATTGGGTTTATCCCAACTGACCGCAAACACCATCAGCGCCAGCAGTATCAGCGCCATCTCATGGTGCAGTATCGCTTCCGTCGCATGACGCACACGCTGCCAGCCGCGACTGTCCGGTGGACATTCGCTACGCCGCGCGCCAGTAACATAACCGAGCAGGAAAGCGATCTCCTGCCAGCTCCACACAAGCACAGCGCAAGTAAATGCGCAATAAGCCGAAGCGACGGTGGTGCGCGATGCAGAAATCGACAAGCCTACCAGCGCAAATCCGAGCAAGAGCGTGAACTTGAGCAGCGTCCATTTGAACGTCCAGCGCGGCAGCCGACCCAGATACATGATCACGCCGGTAGAAAACCACCAGACGAACAACGTGAACAGGGCCGGAAACAAGTACTGTGACATCAGAGACTCACGAGCGCATCACCAGCTGGGCGCAAGTCGCGCGGACTGCGGCAGGCTATTGGACTGCACAGGAATGAAGTACATGCGAGCGAATACCGCGGCACCGGCCACACTCCAGAATGCTTTTTGCAGATTACCGACAATGCCGCCAGCTGCCTTGCCCTCATCTGCTCGCATCGCGCAGTGATAGAGACGCTTCAGATTGGCGTGGAAGGCTGGATGATCGATGTCGAGCACGATAGGAAACACCTGCTTGGTGATTTCGTTGGTGATGCGGAAGACTTCGAAATCATATTCGGTAGGCTCCAGACCCATCGCCTGCTTGAGCTCTGGGCGCGTGTGATCGCGCACATACATGGTGGCGTAGACCGCAAGCAAAAAGAAACGGATCCACAACACATTACCGCCTTGTAGCAAACCGGGATTGGCACGCATGATCAATGCAAACGATTCGCCATGACGGAATTCATCATTGCACCAGCGCTGGAACCAGCGAAAGATAGGATGAAAGCGCTTGTCCGGATGTTTTTCCAGCTGGCGGAAAATCTTGATATAGCGTGCGTAACCAATCTTTTCGGACAGGTAGGTCGCGTAGAAAATGTATTTGGGCTTGAAGTAGGTGTAGCTCTTGCTGCGCTTCAAATTACCCAGGTCGATACCCAGACCATAATCCTTTAACGAAGAATTGATGAAGCCAGCGTGACGTGATTCGTCACGCGCCATGTATTCCATGAGCTTCTTGATGTCCGGATTGCTGACATTGCGCTTGATCTCGTTGTACAGCACGCAGCCCGAAAATTCGGAGGTCAGAGAGCTGACCAGAAAATCCAGAAACTCCTGACGCAATTCCGGCGACATTTTGTGCGCCAGCTCGCGGGCCTCCTCAGCAAAAGTAGCATCGCGCTGAAAATGATCGTGATTATTATCACCCTCATATTCAGCCATCATCGCATCCCAGTCAGCCCTGACAGGCTCGATATTGAGACGGTTCATCGCTTCGTAATCCGTTGTATAAAACCGCGGCGAGAAAAGGGTGTTGGTCACCGCCTTCTTGGCTGCGTCTTCTACCGAATTTATTTCGCTGACTGCGTTGTGCATGATACTTACTCCTTAACTTCGAGAACCATCGGCCCTGCTTCCACGGGATCGGCGCGCAACAGCCATAAGTGCAGGCCCAGAAACCCGAGCCAGAACAGGACCAGTGCCACTTCGATCACCGTGACATTCATCGCTTTTGAATCTCCATCGCCTGCGATGTATAAAACCCGCTGGAGATTTTTTCAGTGTTACCGATCTGCCATTTATTGAGGGCTTCACATTCACCGATGGCACTGCGCAGCGATGCTTCGGCAATCGGCTCGATAAACGGCGCGCGATCACTGCGCGGGAAAATTCGTCCAACACGAATCATGGTCGCCAGAATGGGATTGCTCGGCGCAAAAGTGAACAGCAAAGAACGGCTGGTGCGCTGTGCAAGGCCTGACAGCACCTGCACCATGTCGTGCTTTTCATAGTGAATCATCGAATCCATGGCAACCACATGATCGAAGTCCCCATAAGACGTCGATAGCATGTCACCCGATACAAACTCGACCTTGCCCTCGCCCAGATCATCCGGTACGCGTTTGCGCGCCAGCTCAACTAAGGTAGGTGAAAGATCAATTGCCACCACGTGCGCACCACGGCGCGCAAGGTCAACTGCCAACGTGCCGGTACCACAACCCGCATCGAGAATGCGGCGGCCATGCAAATCATGTGGCAACCATTCGAGCAGGGTCTGGCGCATACGTTCACGCCCGGCTCGTACAGTCTTTCTGATACCTGATACTGGTTCATCCGAGGTGAGCTTTGCCCACTGATCGGCCGCAGTACGGTCGAAATACTCTTCGAGCTGTTCGCGTTTTTCTTCGTAACTGGTCGTTCCCATTGTCTTCCCCTTTACGACCTGCTGCCCCTAATCGAACTTTGGCAAATCAAAATATGCTGCACTTAATCGAATCCAAGCAAATCAAAAATATCCCGGTCTTTCATGGCTTCACAGAGGAGCGGATCAGTACCTGCCCACAGTGAAGCGGCCAGCCGCAGATATTCCTGCTGTACTGCCAGAAGCTCGGGTGAATCGTCCATCTCGAACAACGTGGCCTTCTTCAGACGGCTCTGGCGGATCACATCGAGAGATGGAATACGTGCCATCGTCTTGAGACCGACGCGATCATTAAATTTGTCAATCTGGTCGGTGGCATCGGAACGATTGGCAATCACGCCACCCAGACGCACGTTGTAGTTCTTTGATTTCGCCGCAATCGCCTGCACGATCCGGTTCATCGCAAAAATGGAATCGAAGTCGTTCGCAGTGACAATCAACGCGCGATCGGCATGCTGCAGAGGTGCTGCAAAACCACCACACACCACATCGCCGAGGACGTCGAAAATGACGACGTCGGTTTCATCCAGCAGATGATGTTCTTTGAGCAGCTTCACGGTCTGGCCAACAACATAGCCGCCGCAACCTGTGCCAGCCGGTGGTCCACCAGCCTCAACGCACATCACGCCGTTGTAGCCTTCGAAGACAAAATCTTCGACCCGCAACTCTTCGCTATGGAAATCCACCGTCTCCAAAATATCGATGACCGTTGGCACCAGCTTTTTGGTCAAGGTAAAAGTGGAGTCATGTTTCGGATCGCAGCCGATCTGAAGCACGCGCTTGCCGAGCTTGGAAAAAGCCACAGACAAGTTCGACGAGGTCGTACTCTTGCCGATGCCGCCCTTGCCATAGATGGCAAAGACTTTGGCATTGCCAATCTTGACGCTCGGGTCCAGTTGTACCTGAACGCTGCCTTCGCCATCGGCGCGCCCGCGCTTGATTTCCGAAACGGGAACTGTCGCTACATTCATTGATTTACTCCTTCGGTAATGCCTTCAAGCCGGTCTTCGAGTTCTTCGCCCGCACGACGCATGGCGTCAAGCGTGTCCTGGTCCGGTGTCCAGTACTGGCGTTCATACGCTTCCATCAGCCGGCTCGCCACGCGAGCTGAAGCGGATGGATTGAGACGCGCGAGTCGTTCGCGCATCTCGGGGTCGAGCAGAAAAGTCTGTGTGAGTTGCTGATACACCCAGGGCTGCACCTGCCCTGTCGTCGCTGACCAACCCATGGTGTTGGTCAGATGCAGTTCGATTTGATGCACGCCTTCGTAGCCATGGGCGAGCATGCCTTCGTACCATTTCGGATTGAGCATGCGCGTGCGCGTCTCAAGCGCTACCTGCTCGGAGAGTGTGCGTACCGTGCCACCGCCACGGGTCTGATCACCAATGTAGACCGGTGCCATCGCGGCGTCCGGGCCTTTGGCGCGCTTGACTGCGCGGCTGATACCACCCAGTGTGTCGAAATAGGTGTCGATGGTGGTGACGCCGACTTCGACCGAATCCAGATTCTGATAAGCGAGTTCGATGCCGGCCAAAACACTCTTCAATAATTGCGGCTGGGCGACCGGACGACCGGTGACGCCATACGCAAAGCCTTTGCGGCAGGTATAGGTTTCTGCCAGTTCGTCTTCGTCATCCCAGCGGCTGCAATCGATCAGGTGATTGACGTTGGCGCCGTACGCGCCTTCGGCATTGCCGAATACGCGCAGGGATGCGGTTTCGATATCGCAGGCGTGTTCAAGCTGATACGCACGCGCGTGCTTGCGGATGAAATTCTGATCATGCGGCTCGTCCGCGCTCGCAGCGAGTAAGGCGGCTTCGGCCAGCAATTTGATTTGCAAGGGCAGCAGATCACGGAAGATGCCCGAGAGGGTAATCATTACATCCACACGCGGGCGACCCAGGGTTTCGAGTGGTATGAGCTGCGCGCCGGCCAACCTGCCGTAGTTATCGAAGCGTGGCAGTGCGCCCATCAATGCCAATGCCTGCGCAATCGGACCACCTTCGCTCTTGAGATTGTCGGTGCCCCACAAAACCATCGCAATGGATTCAGGGAAGCTGCCGGTATCGGCGTAATGGCGCTCCAGCAAACGCTCGGCCTGACGCGCACCGTCTTTGACAGCATACGCACTCGGCAAACGGAAAGGATCGAAGCCGTGCAAATTACGGCCTGCGGGAAGAATGTCTGGCGTGCGCAGCAAGTCACCGCCGGGCGCTGGACGCACATAACGACCATCGAGCGCGCCAAGCAAACCATCAATCTCATGCACCTCGCCCATGAGCTCGCTGGATGCAGCGAGTTTGTCGAGTAACTGCTGATGCGCCTCAGACAGCGGTTGCGGTTGTGCGGCACCGGTCAGCATCGCTTCAACAGCGGTGCGCAAGGCCGGCGTTGCTTCGGCTTCGTGGGCTGATTCGGCAATCGCCATCAGCATGTCGGCACGCTCTTCCAGCGTGGGCGCTTTGCCCACCACGTGCAGGCCATGCGGTATCAGTGTGTATTCGAGTTCGAGTACGGCTTCGCTCAAGGCGGCGATCTGCTCGCCATTGCCGGCATCCCACAATGGCTCGGCAGCTGCCAGCTCGAGTTCGACTGCTTGCGTCTGCACCAGCGCAGCGAGATCGGTCAGCTCTTGGGTCTCTTGCGGATCCAGACCACGCCAGCGCGTGAGCGAGGCTTTGAGGTCATTCAGTCCTTTGTACAAACCGGCTTCGGCAACGGGCGGGGTCAGGTAGGACACCAGGGTTGCGTTGGCCCGGCGTTTGGCTATCGTGCCTTCGGAAGGATTATTGGCCGCATAAAGATACACGTTCGGCATATCGTTAATCAGGCGATCAGGCCAGCAGGCGCCGGACATGCCGGTCTGCTTGCCGGGCATGAATTCGAGAGCGCCATGGGTGCCGAAGTGCAGAACAGCGTGCGCAGCAAAGTCTTCGCGCAGGTAACGGTAGAACGCAGAAAACGCGTGTGTAGGTGCGAAACCTTTTTCGAACAGCAGCCGCATCGGGTCGCCTTCAACGCCCATCGCTGGCTGTATGCCCACCAGCACATTCCCGAACTGCGCACCCAGGAAAAAGATATTGCTGCCATCGCTCTGATGACGACCGGGTGCCGGGCCCCATTGCGCTTCGATCTCGCGCAGGTGTTTTTCACGGCGCACATGATCATCGGCGCTGATTTTGGCGTGCACATTCGCGTGCGAGCCGTGATGTTCTGCATTACCTTTGAGGATGCTGTTGCGCAGCGTATCAACGCTATCGGGCAAATCAATGGTGTAACCGGCGCGCTGCATTGCCGCCATGGTGTTGTACAGCGATTCGAATACCGCAAGGAAAGCTGCGGTGCCGGTGCTGCCTGCATTGGGCGGGAAGTTGAACAAGACGACTGCAACTTTTCGCTCTGCACGCTGCGACTTGCGCAAGGCGATCAGTTTTTCCACGCGTGCGGCGAGCATGTCGGCGCGTTCGCTGCAGACTTGCATGTCTTGTGCATTCTCGGCCTGCGGGAAAGTACAGCCTCTGCTGCAGCCCGTGCAGGATTTGCCGCCGGCTTCGCTGCGACCACCATAGACCAGTGACCCACTGGCGCCATCCAGCTCGGGCAGTGCGACCATCATGGTGGCTTCGACGGGTAGCAAACCGCGATCCGATTCGCCCCACAGTTCCAGCGTCTGAAACTCCACGGGGGTCACCGCTACATAAGGCACATCGAGTGTCGCGAGCAAATCTTCGGCTGCTTTGGAATCGTTGTATGCGGGGCCACCGATCAGCGAGAAGCCGGTGAGTGAGACAACCGCGTCCACACCGGGCTGGCCGTCTTTCATGAAAAACTGCTCGACCGCAGGGCGTGCATCCAACCCGCTGGAATAGGCCGGACGTACCGACAAACCACGCGCCTCAAGCGCAGTGATAACGCCATCGTAGTGGCGCGCATTACCCGCCAGCAGGTAAGAGCGCATGAGCAGCAAACCGACCGTGCCGCGACTGCCGGCGATGGTAGGCACACGATCCAGACGATCCGTCATGCCCTTGTGAACTTCGGCGCCTTTCATGCGCGGGTGATACACACCGACTTCCGGATATTCGATGGGCATTGCCGCCGGTGCTTTGCCGCGCAAGACTTTGCGCGGACCATCGGCAAAATTATTGACCAGCAGCTGCACCATGCTGGCGATGTTTTCGTCCGAACCTGCCAGCCAGTATTGGAGTGTCAGGAAATAGGCGCGCACATCTTGCGCGGTACCTGGAATGAAACGCAGCAACTTGGGCAGACGGCGCAGCATTTTCATTTGCTGTGCGCCCGCCGTCGCAGCCGGTTTTTTTTCATCGGACTTGCCGCGCAGCTTTTTCAGGAAAGCCATCGGGCCGCGCGTGGTGCCATCCATCGTGAAGCGACCGATGCGCGTGAGTTTCATCACTTCACCAGCGGACATGATGCACACCATCGCGTCGCAAGCATCACGTCGTGCAGTGAGCGCGGGCATCACAGGCAGGAAATGATCTTCCATGAACAGCATGGAGGCGATGATGATGTCCCCCTGCTCGATATCGGCGATGCAACGCGTCAGCGTTGACGCATCACTGGCCCACTCCGAAGCCGCATGTACGGACAACACGACACCGGGCAGCTGCTTGTTCAGCAGACGCTGCGCGCGCGCGGCGGCACTCGCCAGATGGTTATCCATCGTGACAATAACGACGCGCATGACTGGCGCCGTCATGACATCAGCGGCCGTAGTGGGCTTTCGCGTCATATAAGGTGTCCAGTGTGATGGTCGGTACGCCATGGTCTTTCGCATAGCGCTCGGTGTTGCGTCTTGCCTTGCCACGTACGAAAAACGGAATCTTGGAGAGTTCTTTTTCTGCATCAGGCGCCCAGGCCGGATGCATTTCGCCTGCATTCGCCGGATCGGTATCACGCGCAACTTCGGGCGAAACGACCGCATCGGCTTTCGCTGGCATGGCGCGCGGTGCGCCGCCTTTACCCAGATGCGACGGTGATGCGCCGTCATGAAATTCAAAATCGTCCTTGAACATGCCCAGCAAATGTTCTTCGAGGCCCATCATCAGCGGATGAACCCAGGTATCGAAAAGCACATTGGCGCCTTCGAAACCCATTTGCGGTGAATAGCGCGCTGGGAAATCCTGCACGTGGACTGGCGCAGAAATCACCGCGCAAGGCAGACCAAGTCGCTTGGCGATATGGCGCTCCATTTGCGTGCCCAATACCAGTTCGGGCGAGAGTTCCGCCACTCGGGCTTCGACTTCGAGGTAGTCGTCGGTGATCAGCGGTTCGATGCCGTATTTTTTCGCGGCTTCACGAATTTCGCGGGCGAATTCGCGGCTGTAGGTTCCAAGGCCAACGACTTCGAAACCCAGTTCTTCGGCAGCCACGCGTGCCGCAGCAATGGCATGCGTCGCATCGCCAAACACGAACACGCGCTTGCCGGTGAGATAGGTGGAATCGACTGAACGTGCATACCAGGGTGCGCGTGAAGCGGCATCTTCAAGTGCGGTGTCGACCGGTATGCCGGCCAGCTGTGCGACTTCGATGATGAATTCACGCGTTGCCTGCGCACCGATAGGTATAGTTTTAGTTGATGGCAGGCCGAGATTTTTTTGCATCCAGGTCGCTGCCTGCATGGCCGTCTCGGGATACATCACGACATTGAAGTCGGCGTCAGCGAGTCGCGCCAAATCGGCGGGTGATGCGCCGAGCGGTGCGACGACATTGATCTTGATGCCCATGCGGGTGAGCAGCGCGGTAATTTCGCGCAGATCATCACGATGACGAAAACCGAGTGCAGTCGGCCCGAGAATATTGCAGCTCGGCTGCTGACCGGATTCAGTGTCTTGCATGCGCGGCTTGGCGAGATGGCGCACCATCTGATAAAACGTTTCGGCCGCGCCCCAGTTTTCTTTCTTCTGATACGAAGGCAGTTCCAGCGGTACCACGGGTATTGGCAAATTCAAGGCGCGTGCGAGACCACCCGGATCATCCTGAATCAGCTCGGCAGTACAAGAGGCACCCACCATCATGGCTTCGGGTGCGAAGCGCTCGTAAGCTTCACGCGCTGCATTCTTGAAGAGTTCTGCGGTATCCGAACCCAGATCGCGCGCCTGAAATGTGGTGTACGTGACGGGCGGCCGCTTGGGCAGACGCTCGATCATGGTGAACAGCAGATCGGCGTAAGTGTCGCCCTGCGGTGCATGCAATACATAGTGCACTTTTTCCATCGCAGTAGCGATGCGCATGGCGCCCACGTGTGGTGGGCCTTCATAGGTCCAAAGGGTCAGTTGCATGCGAGCTCCTCTGTCGCTATTTTTTGACGACGGATCAACGGCCGTGCAAACAATTCAGCCAAATCGGCGCTTTGCTCATAGCCATGGATGGGCGAGAACACCAGCTCGATCGCCCATTTCGTAGTAAATCCTTCGGCTTCCAGTGGATTGGCAAGACCAAGACCACAGACCACGATGTCAGGTGCAGCGGCACGGCAGCGGTCCAGCTGCTTTTCCACATCCTGACCCTCGGAGAGCTGCGTTGTTTTCGGCAACAGCATGAGTTCGCGCTTCATATGGTCGCGATGCAGATAAGGCGTGCCGACTTCGGTGAGTTGCATGCCAAGTTCGCGCGAGAGAAAGCGCGCGAGCGGTATTTCGAGCTGCGAATCCGGGAAGAAGAAAATACGCTTGCCTTGAAGCTGTTCGCGATGACGTTCCAATGCACGCTGTGCACGTTCACGCGACGGTGTCGTGACGCTATCGAAGACTTCGCTACTGACACCGAACACGTCAGCTGCGGCACGCAGCCATTCAGTCGTGCCTTCGACGCCGAAGGGGAAGGGTGCCGGCAGATGCGTCGCACCCCGAGACTCGAGCGCGCGCGCTGTGTCGGTAAGGAAGGGTTGTGCCAGCAGATAACGGGTGTTGGGTCCGATGGAGGGCAAGTCAGGCGAATTCCGCGGCGGGAAAAACTGAACCTGATCGATACCCATCGCTTTGAAGTGACGCGTGAACTGATCTTCGACGACATCCGGCAGACAACCAACGATCATCAGTGAGGTCGGTGCGGCCGCATCGGTTGCAGGCAAGAGCGGCACCATCGAGGCAAGACACGCATCCTCACCCTGTGTGAAGGTGGTTTCTATGCCGCTACCGGAGTAATTCAGGATGCGTACATTCGGCAGAAATTCTTTGGACAAGCGCGCTGCTGCTCGTGAGAGATCGAGCTTGATTACCTCCGACGGACAAGAGCCGACAAGAAAGAGCATCTTGATATCGGGACGGCGTTCGAGCAAACGACGAACCACACGATCGAGTTCTTCGTTAGCATCGGCAATGCCGGCCAGATCACGCTCATCAATAATGGCAGTGGCAAAACGGGGCTCGGCAAAAATCATCACGCCAGCAGCAGACTGAATCAGATGCGCGCAAGTACGTGAGCCCACGACGAGAAAAAATGCATCCTGGATTTTTCGGTGCATCCAGATGATGCCGGTCAGCCCGCAAAATACTTCGCGCTGACCGCGTTCACGCAGTACGGGCGAATCCATACAGCCATCGTCGAGCTTGATAGGGATTGCGGCATTCATGCGGCCACCTGCTGTGAATTTTGTTGGGTGGACTGCAGGCGGGCAGCGCGCAGCTTGAGTATGAATTGCGTTGCATTGATGGCGTAGGCGGCATAAGCCGCGAGTGCGAGCAGCATTTGCTCGCGTACGGACAGGCTGCCTGTATAGAGTGCGACGAGATAGGCAGTGTGCAAGGCCAGCACCAGCATGCTGAACACGTCTTCCCAGAAAAAGCTGGCGGCGAACAGATACCGCCCAAACACAACTTTTTCCCAGATGCACCCGGTGATCATGATGGTGTAGAGGAGCAAGGTCTTGAGAACGACGGAGAACGTCGCCGCTGTCTCGCCCTGACCGGTCTGCAGATAACGAACGACCAGCACCACGCTTACCAGAAAGACAAGAAACTGCACCGGCGCGAGCACGCCCTGAACGAGCGTCCAGACCGTCGCGTCACGACGAGCGCGCTCTTCGCTGGTATACAGCGGCCGGGTCTGGTGGTCTGATTGCGTCGGGTTTGGCATGGTCTGGCTCGGGGCCCACGAAGGGAGGTGTAATGCAATGTAGGTGTGACCCGCCAGTATGTCAACAACTGATTACGTCAATCTAGGTTGACACAATTTCCGGATTCGGGCATTTTTCGCGTATTTCTTTGACATGCAGGGTTTCGGGGAGTACAAAGAGGAAACATTTTGTTGATCGACCCCTTATGTCATCAACCGCCCAAGATAGGGCGGACTAATGATGGATCCACGCTAGCGTCCGGCTGACAAGCCGTCGTTCCCAGTGAGGCCCGCGAGCGCAACAGCAGGAGACAAGAATGGACCAAGCCTCAGACGGCCGTGGCAGCAAAAGTGCCCCCGGCCACAGCGCGGGGGCGCTGAAAGAGGCGGCGAGCGAGGACCGGCTTCTACCTCTGGTGGAAACGGAAATCATCCCGCGACTCATGATGGCCCACCAGGATCAGCGCCTTCATGCACCGAATGCGCCTGCAATCGCGACCAGGGACGTGGTCGGTTTTGCCAAGGCGCTGATGGAGAATCGCGTGCCTGACGCCAACGACATCGTGGCCGACATCGGCGCGCGCGGCATATCGATGGATAAGGTCTATCTTGATCTGTTCGCTCCGGCAGCGCGTTATCTGGGCGAATTATGGGAAGCTGACCTCTGCACGTTCTCGGAAGTGACCCTTTGCCTCTGGCGGCTGCAGACATTGCTCTACGATCTGAGCCCGGCATTTCACAGCAACGCCAAAAATACCAAACCCGCTCCAGAGTCGGAGCGGCGCATCGTCATGGCAACCATGCCGGGCCAGCAGCACACTTTCGGCCTGTCAATGCTCTCGGAATTCTTCCGCAAGGAAGGCTGGGTCGTCCTGTCGATACCCTCGCCCAAGCCCGGCGAGTTGCAGGATGCGCTGTCAGCCAACTGGTTTGATGTACTGGCCTTGTCGGTGAGCACTGACAATGAGTTCCCCGAACTCGGCAAAGCCATACGCACTGCCCGCAAAACCTCGCGCAACCCCCGGCTTTCTGTCATGGTCGGCGGTCCACTCTTCCTCCGCGAACCCGGTCTCGCCGCAACCGCGGGGGCAGACGGCTGCTCATCCGATGCGGTAGAAGCCCTCGCCCTGGCACTCCAACTCATCCAGCAGCAACAAGACGTCAGGATGAATTGACACAAATCAGTGTAAGTTCGCTTGAAAATCTGCCTGAATGCGTACACAATGTGACCGTTGAGTATTTTTCCCGGTCGCGCCGCCTCTGCTCGCCCGGCCTTGCAATTCATGAGATCACAAGCCGGCACACACCAAGTGACACAATTCGACTCTCCGAAACAATCGCTCGCCGGGCTTAGTACGGAAGCGAATGCCGCGCTATTGTCCGCGGCGGCAGATCTTGTGCTGGTCGTGGATGGTCAGGGTGTGGTGCAGGATGTATCTTCAAATGCCGGTGCGCTGCCGGTCGTTGGCGGACTGCGCAGCTGGATTGGCAAGGCCTGGCAAGATGTCGTCACCATAGAAAGTCGGCCCAAGGTGGCCAAGCTCCTCAACAGTAGCGGTGACAATCGCGCGATCTGGCGTCAGGTGAATGTCCCGGCCGAGGAAGGCGCCGACATTCCGATCTCCTTCTGCTCCATCCCTGTCGGCCCCAAGGGCCGCCTGATTGCACTGGGGCGCGATCTGCGTGCGCAGTCAGAAATTCAGCAGCAGCTGGTCGATGCGCAGCAAACGATGGAACGCGACTATTTGCGTTTGCGCCATCTCGAATCCCGCTACCGCATCCTGTTTGATCTGACCTCCGAAGGCGTGCTGGTGGTCGATGGCAAATCACAAAAAATTGTCGAAGCCAATCCGGCAGCCGCTGAGGCTTTTGGCGACACCGTGCGCCGCATGGTGGGAAAGCAAATCATTGACTGTATCGACAGTGATTCTCGCGACGTCATCGGCAAACTGCTGGATACCGTACGCGGCGGTGGCAAATCCGATCAGGCTGTCGCCAAAATTCGCAATAGCCCGATGACCCTGTCTGTGTCGGTGATGCACGAAGAAGGTGGCGAGCTGCTGCTCATTCGCGTGCGCAGCGATTCGGCGATAAGAACCGAGAACGGCAGTGCAACGCAAGCTGAAATGATTACGCGCGTGATCGAACAAGCACCCGATGCCTTTGTCGTCACCGATACCGATGGTGATGTCCTCGCGGCCAACCGCGCATTCACTGAAATGGTGGAGATGAATCGGGCCGAGCAGGTGCTGGGAGAGTCACTGGATCGCTGGCTGGGTCGTGCTGGTGTTGACTTGAATGTCTTGCTGGCCAACCTGCGACAGCGGGGTTCGGTACGATTGTTTGCGACCACGATGCGCAATGAAAACGGCAGCCAGATACCCGTCGAGATCTCAGCCGTGGCCGTCAGCCAGCAAGGCAGTAGCGGCGCGCTAGGTTTCACCATACGCGATGTCGGCCGCCGCGCCGGTACTGAAACCCGCAACCCGATGCCGCGCTCGGTAGAGCAGCTGACCGAACTGGTTGGACGGGTACCCCTGCGTGAAATCGTCGGGGAAACCACAGACCTGATTGAAAAACTTTGTATTGAAGCGGCCCTGCAGCTGACGCAGGACAACCGCGCTACCGCCTCGGAAATCCTCGGGCTTTCCCGCCAGAGCCTGTATGTGAAGCTGCGCCAGTACGGCATAGGCAATCTGGGCGGCGAAGACAAGTAAGGGCCTGATTCTTTTGGCTGTTGGCGGCGTTCCACGCTGGGCCCGCCATTCGATACCCTGGCCTGAGTGTCAATTTTAATTGACGCTCCAAACCGTCACGGGCACAATCCCCTGCATGTCCCGTCCCAAGCTATCCGCTGTTGCTGAATTGCTAAAACCCATCACCTGGTTTCCGCCGATGTGGGCGTTTGCCTGTGGCGTGGTGGCGTCTGGCCAGAACCTTGCGGACAACTGGCCGCTGATTATCGTCGGCATCCTGCTGGCCGGCCCCATGGTGTGCGCCACCAGCCAGGCGGTGAACGACTGGTTCGATCGCGAGGTCGATGCGATCAATGAGCCGAACCGTCCGATTCCTTCAGGACGCATGCCCGGCCGCTGGGGTTTGTATATTGCCGTGGTGTGGACGGGCCTGTCCTTGTTGGTTGCCACCGCACTCGGTCCCTGGGGCTTCGCTGCAGCCATCACCGGGCTGGTACTGGCGTGGGCCTATAGTGCGCCGCCGCTGCGATTAAAAAAAAACGGCTGGTGGGGTAATGCGGCCTGCGGCTTTTCCTATGAAGGTCTGGCCTGGGTCACTGGCGCTGCAGTGATGGCGGGCGGCGCCATGCCGGACTCACGATCACTGATACTTGCGCTGCTCTACAGCCTCGCCGCGCACGGCATCATGACACTCAATGATTTCAAATCCGTCGAGGGCGATCGCCAGATGGGTATCGGGTCTCTTCCAGTACAACTCGGTGTGCGTCTGGCCGCTATCACCTCATCATGGATCATGTTGTTGCCGCAGTTTGTAGTGGTGTTCTTGCTGTTGCACTGGGATAGACCCTGGCATGCGCTGGCGATCGTCGCGCTCCTGTTTGGACAATCGCGCTTGATGGGATTTTTTATTGCCTCTCCCATTGAACGTGCGCTGAAGATGTCAGCGTTTGGTGTGCCGTTGC
Organism: Oxalobacteraceae bacterium; assembly: GCA_027490465.1. Classification (GTDB taxonomy): domain Bacteria; phylum Pseudomonadota; class Gammaproteobacteria; order Burkholderiales; family Burkholderiaceae_D; genus Pernthalerella. The sequence goes on along the minus strand of JAIXXZ010000018.1, from coordinate 30,229 downwards.
TGGTGGCCGGCATGATGGTGGCAGCCTTCGGGTTGCGAATGAACGGAGGATAAGAATGATTCCCTCACACTTCGGGTGGGCGCAAATCATCAGGCTGGGTATGGTGCAAGCCTCATTGGGTGCGATCGTGGTGTTGATGACATCGACACTCAATCGCATCATGGTCGTTGAATTGATGTTGCCGGCCATATTGCCCGGTGCGCTGGTCGCGCTGCATTACATGGTGCAGATTTCACGGCCGCGCATGGGCCATGGTTCGGATCAGGGCGCGCGTCGCACACCCTGGATCATTGGCGGTATGACGCTGCTCGCCTTGGGCGCACTGTGCGCAACAGCCGCGACACTGTGGATGACGAACTCACCCGTGCTCGGCGTCATTCTCGCCATTGCCGGGTTTGTCATGATCGGACTGGGTGTCGGCGCTGCCGGCACCTCGCTGCTCGTTTTGCTGGCGATGCGCGTGCAAAGCGAGAAACGCGCAGCAGCAGCAACGACCGTATGGCTGATGATGATCGTCGGCTTTGCGGTGACTGCCGGTTGTGCAGGTCAGCTGCTGGACCCCTATTCGCCAACCCGACTACTCGGCGTCACGCTATCCGTGTGCACAGCGGCCATGATCATCACGCTGATTGCCTTGTTCCGGCTGGAGCATGATCCGGGCGACGAGATCATTGAACCGGATGCATCGCAAATTGTGTCCTTCCGTACCGCACTGGCCGATGTGTGGCGTGAATCCGCGGCGCGTCAGTTCACCATTTTCATTTTCATTTCCATGCTGGCTTACAGCGCACAAGATCTGATTCTTGAGCCTTTCGCCGGTACGGTGTTCGGATTTACGCCTGGCGAATCCACCAGTCTCTCGGGTGTGCAGCATGGCGGTGTATTGGTCGGCATGCTGCTGGTGGCGCTAGTCGGCAGCAAGTTCGCCCACGGCCGCGCAGGCTCGTTGCGGCTCTGGTGCGTGGGTGGCTGCATCGCATCGGCAGTGGCGCTCGCGGGTCTGGCCGTAGCCGGCCACGTAGGACCACCGTGGCCGCTGAAAGCGAATGTATTTTTGATGGGGATGGCCAATGGCGCATTTTCCATTGCAGCGATTGGCCAGATGATGCGTCTTGCGACCGAAGGCCGTTCTGCGCGCGAAGGCGTGCGCATGGGTCTGTGGGGCGCTGCTCAGGCCATTGCCTTTGGCTTTGGCGGATTGCTGGGGACAGCGGCGAGTGATCTGGCGCATTGGCTCCTGCCTTCTTCCGGCATTGCCTACGGCACCGTATTCGCCGGTGAAGCATTCTTGTTTGTCGCGTCGGCGCTGTTGGCGTCACGCATTCCGATGACGGAGCATCAGCGCGAGCAGCAATCCGCTCGCGTGGCGCAACCTTCATTCTCATGAAGCAGTAACGACGCCGCGAAGGGGAAGCGCATGTCAAACCACGAACAATTCGATGTCGTCATCGTTGGCGGCGGCCCCGCCGGCGCCACAGCAGCGCATGATCTCGCACGACGCGGGCGACGCGTACTGCTGCTGGACCGCGCAGGTCGCATCAAACCCTGTGGCGGCGCGATACCGCCGCGCGCCATTCGCGATTTTGATATCCCGGATCATTTGCTGGTGGCCAAAGCGCGCTCAGCGCGCATGATTGCGCCTTCGAATACCAAGGTGGATATTCCCATCGAAGGTGGTTTCGTCGGCATGGTCGATCGCGAACATTTCGATGAATGGCTGCGCGAACGCGCCGCTTCCGCCGGTGCTGTCCGCCGCAATGGACGTTTCGAGCGTGTGGGCCTGGACGAAGACGGCATGAGCACAGTGATCTTTCAGGATGGCACTGAAAGCACGCGTCATACCGTACGCGCACGAAGCATCATCGGCGCCGATGGCGCACGCTCTGCAGTAGCACAGCAAACCGTGCCGGGTGCAGAAAAAACCAAATACGTGTTCGCTTATCACGAGATCGTCGAAGCACCTGCAGTCAAGCCAGCGGGCTACGACGACACACGCTGTGATGTGTTCTATCAGGGTCATTTGTCACCCGATTTTTATGGCTGGGTATTTCCGCACGGCGGCACACTCTCCATTGGTACCGGCAGCGCAGACAAAGGTTTTTCACTGCGAAATGCGACCACCTCATTGCGCGCAGCGGCCGGTCTGGAGCACGCAAAAACGGTGCGCCGCGAAGGCGCGCCACTGCCGATGAAACCTCTCCCGCGCTGGGACAATGGACGCGATGTCGTGTTGGCAGGAGATGCGGCTGGCGTGGTGGCACCTGCCTCAGGTGAAGGCATCTACTACGCGATGCTGGGTGGGCGACTTGCTGCCGATGCCGCCGAAGAATTGCTGGTTACCGGAGACGCACGCTGCCTGGCCAAGGCTCGCAAGCGCTTCATGAAAGATCACGGCAAAGTGTTCTGGGTACTCGGCATCATGCAATATTTCTGGTACTCCAGCGACAAACGACGCGAGCGCTTTGTCAGCATGTGCAAAGACAAGGATGTGCAAAAGCTCACCTTCGATTCCTACATGAACAAAGAGCTGGTACGCGCAAAACCGCTCGCCCATGTGAAAATCTTCTTCAAGGACATGGCGCATTTACTCGGATTGGCGAAGGTGTGAATCCAGCCGCGGAGAGCAGCAAAAAACCGATACTGATTGCCTTCCTGCTCGCGATTCTGGTGGGCGGGATAGGCGGCGGCGCGACCGAGATTGGCCCGTGGTACTACAGTCTGGTCAAACCTGCGTGGCAACCGCCCGACTGGGCTTTCGGCCCAATCTGGACGCTGATCTACATCACCACCGGCATTGCCGGCGTGCGTGCCTGGCGTTTGGGCGACGAGCAGCAACGGCGCTATTTTCTCGGCGCGCTGCTGATCAACTGCGTGTTGAATTTGTTGTGGAGTCTGCTGTTCTTCAAAATACAGCGTCCGGACATCGCGCTGATTGAAGTGGTTGTACTGTGGCTCTCTATCCTGCCGCTGATACTGCTGCCTCTGCGTTACTCACCAAGATCCAGTCTGCTGATGCTGCCCTACCTTGCCTGGGTCAGTGTGGCTGCTTATTTGAATCTGACGATCGTACGACTGAACCCTGTTCTCTGACCTATTGATTTTTCAACGGGTCGTGGCGCTATGCTTCATCGATCACAGACAAGTCATGAAGTTCGTTCACCACCCGAGCAGCTTCCTCAAAATGTTCATCAGAAAAAAATTCGCTGCGCACAATCGCCACTTCCAGACCAGCAGCACGCGCAGCGAGTAGTCCGTTGCGTGAATCTTCAATCGCACAGCATTGGGCTGCGGGTATATTCAAGCGCTTGAGTGCAAGCAGATACGCTTCCGGGTCTGGCTTTTTCGCCGCCACATCTTCGCCGCAAACAATAACTTCGGGCGAAGGCAAACCCAGTGGCGCCAGCGAGTAGTTCCACAAGGCTTCCCAGTTGCCGCGACTGGTCGTGGTAACAACACACCAGCCGATATTATTACGGGCGAGGCTTATTACCAGATCAACGAAGCCCGCACGTGGCTTCACAGCGCCAGAAGCCATGATCGCAGCAAAATGACGATTCTTGTTCTTGTGGACAGCCGCCAGCGTGTCCCGCAACGCCTCGACATCGTCACCATTCTCGGCAGCAAAACGCAACAAACGCTCGAAGCCGCCCGCCGTCTTGAGCAAGCGCTTGTAGTCCGCCGTCGTCCAGCGCCAGTCTAATCCGGCCTCTTCCAGCGCCTGATTGAAGGCAGGCAGGTGGGCATGCCCCTCGGTCTCGGCAATCGTGCCATCGACATCGAACAACACGCAGCGATGCTGATCTGCCCGGATCATGCTCAGTGCACCTGTGCGCGCAATGAACCCTTTTGATACAGGCTGGCCATCTGGTCCATGGTCATGGGTTTGATTTTGGAGGCCTTGCCAGCGCAGCCAAAGGCTTCGAAACGATCGCGCACGACGGACTTTGCTGCAGCGGTTGCCGCCTTGAGGAAAGCGCGCGGATCAAATTCATCGGGCTTGTCGGCCATGGCCTTGCGCATCGCCGCCGTCATCGCCAGACGGATGTCGGTGTCGATGTTGACCTTGCGTACACCGTGCTTGATACCTTCAACGATTTCTGAGACGGGCACACCGTAGGTTTCCTTGATGTCGCCGCCGTACTGGCGAATCATCGCCAGATATTCCTGCGGAACGCTGGATGAGCCGTGCATGACGAGGTGCGTGTTCGGAATTCGCTGATTGATCGCCTTGATGCGATCAATCGCCAGAATGTCGCCGGTCGGCGGGCGACTGAATTTATAAGCGCCATGACTGGTACCGATCGCAATAGCCAAGGCATCGACATCCGTAGCAGCGACAAATTGTGCGGCCTCATCGGGATCCGTCAACAGCTGCGAATGATCGAGTGTGCCTTCGGCCCCCACGCCATCTTCTTCACCAGCCTGACCTGTTTCTAGCGAACCCAGACAACCCAATTCACCCTCGACGGATACGCCAACGGCATGCGCCATCTCGACCACACGGCGTGTGACGTTGACGTTGTAATCATAGTCAGCCGGCGTTTTGGCATCTTCTTTCAACGAGCCATCCATCATCACGCTGGAGAAACCACTGCGTATCGATCCCTGACACACCGCCGGTGATGCGCCATGATCCTGGTGCATGCAGACCGGGATATCCGGATACTGCTCGAGTGCGGCTTCAACCAGCTTGCGCAGAAAAGGCTCGCCGGCGTATTTACGTGCACCCGCTGACGCCTGAAGAATCACCGGACTGTCGCATTCAGCAGCGGCCTGCATGATGGCGTGGATCTGCTCCATGTTATTGACGTTGAAGGCCGGCAGGCCGTAGTGATGTTCGGCTGCATGATCAAGCAGCTGGCGCAAAGAGATTAATGCCATGGTGTGTCCTCCGAAAACTTTTTTAGCGCTGTAACAAAATACAGCCTGTGTTGGTAGTGCGTTGCCAGCGGCTGTTTTTCTTCGCGCTACTCATTTCGTTACAGCTTCGTGATTTGCGTGAGGTGTGCTTCAGAGATGCCGGAAATAATTCGGCACTTCACGAATATCCGGCACGATGCGATCAGGCATCGCGTCAGCGATCGGACGACCCATGTTGTAGCCATAGGGTACGGCCCAGCAAACGACACCGGCTGCTTTGGCAGTCGATACATCGATTTCAGAATCGCCAATGAATAATGATTCGCCGTGCGTAGCGCCCAGCGTGGCGAGACAGTGATCAATGACAGCGGGATTGGGTTTTTTTACTGCCAGCGAATCACCGCAAATGACCAGCTCAAAAGCATTCTGCAAGCCGTGCTTTTCCAAAATACGATCAGTGAAACGACGCTCTTTGTTGGTAACGATCGCCTGCTTTACACCATAGTCACGCGCTTTTTGTAGTGTCTCGAGCACATGCGGGAAGACTGTGCTGGTTGTGCCAGCTGTCGCTTCGTAGTGGTGAATGAAACGTGCCATCACGTCATCCCAGGGCTCAACATCAGGGCCTTGCGTATGTTGCCAGGCGGTTTTCATCAACCAACCGGTGCCGTGTCCTATCCAGCTGCGAACTTGCTCCTGGCTGACGCTGCCATGATTGAACTCTTTGAGAGTGAGATTGACTGCTTGTGCGATTTCACCTGCAGTCTCAAGCAGCGTGCCATCCAGATCATACATAACGAGTGCCATTTTTTCTCCTCAGACAGCTGCAACAATTTGCGCGCTGGTGATACCCAGGGTTTCATACACCTGTGCCGCAGGTGCGGATTCGCCAAAACGCGCGATGCCGATAACAGCGCCGGACAAGCCCACGTACTTGCGCCAGTAATCGGGATGACCGGCTTCGATGGCGATGCGACGCACGCCCTCCGGTAAAACTTGCTGTTGATAGCCGATGGATTGCGCGTCAAAGCGCGCAGTGCACGGCATGGAAACCACCCGCACCTGCCTGCCCTGCGCCTTGAGCACTTGCTGCGCTTCGATTGCCAGCATCACCTCAGATCCCGTGGCAATCAGGACCGCTTCCGGGGTTCCATCGCAATCGGAAAGTACATAGCCACCTTTGGCGATCGTCGCGGGATCAATTGCGCCGCAGACCTGCGGAAGATTCTGCCGTGAGAGCATCAGCGCAGACGGCCCGTCATGACGCTCGATGGCGCTAGTCCATGCCACGGCCGTTTCCATGCCATCACAAGGCCGCCACAAATCAAGGCCGGGTATCAGGCGCAGACTGGCAGCGTGTTCGATGGGTTGGTGCGTGGGTCCGTCTTCGCCAAGACCAATCGAGTCATGGGTCAGTACGTAAATGACACGCTGTCTCATCAGCGCACTCATGCGCATACCGTTGCGCGCGTAATCGGAAAACACCGCAAACGTGCCGCCATAAGGGACCAGCCCGCCGTGCAACACCACACCGTTCATGATCGCGGCCATGCCGAACTCGCGCACGCCATACGACAAATAGTTGGCGTCGCTGTCCTGATGGTCATGCCAGGCGCGACTGGTCTTGCCGGCCGTGAGATTGGATCCCGTCAGGTCGGCTGACCCACCCAGAAGCTCGGGCACACCGGCTACCAGCAGATCAAGCATTTGCTGGCTGGATTTGCGGCTGGCAGTCGCTACGGTGATGCCTGTGGCAAGCTTGTGAAGCGATTGTTTCAGTTCGGGCCAGTCGCCCGGCAATTCACGACGCGTCACGCGCAGGAATTCCGCTGCGAGCTCCGGATGCGCTTTGGCATAAGCGTTGAAATCATGCTGCCATTTGGCTTCAAGCGCGATGCCGGTGGCTTGCGCATTCCATGCGCTGCGCAATGTTTCGGGTATCTCGAAGGGCGCGTGCGGCCAGTTCAATGCAGCGCGTGTTGCCTCGGTTTCCTTGTCACCCAGCGGCGCGCCATGCACATCATGGGTGCCCACCATATTGGGCGAGCCCCAACCTATCTGAGTACGGCAGATGATGAGCGTGGGCTTGCCTATCACCTGTTTGGCTTCGAGCGTTGCCTGCTCCACGGCAGCAGGATCATGGCCGTCGATGGGGCCGATGACATGCCAGCCGTAGGCACGAAACCGCGCAGCCGTATCGTCGCGGAACCAACCTTGGACATGACCATCAATGGAAATGCCATTGTCGTCATAGAAGCAGACCAGCTTGTCGAGTCCCCACACACCAGCCAGCGAACACGCTTCGTGGCTGACGCCTTCCATCAGACAACCATCACCGAGAAACACCCAGGTGCGATGATCCACGATGGTGTGACCGCTGCGATTGAAGCGGCGCGCGAGAATTTTTTCGGCGAGCGCCATGCCCACCGCATTCGCCAAGCCTTGACCGAGTGGTCCGGTGGTGGTTTCAACACCCGGAGTGATATCAACTTCCGGATGCCCGGGTGTCTTGCTGTGCAGCTGACGGAATTGCTTAAGATCGTCAATGCTGAGCTCGTAGCCTGTCAAATGCAGCAGCGCATAGATCAGCATGGAGCCGTGGCCGTTGGACAGCACAAAGCGATCCCGGTTGGGCCAATGCGGATTGGTTGGGTTATGGCGCAAATGACGGCGCCATAAAACCTCGGCGATATCCGCCATGCCCATGGGCGCACCCGGATGGCCGGATTTCGCTTTGTTGACGGCATCGATCGCAAGAAAGCGAATGGCGTTAGCGAGTTCTCTGGCGCTGGCTTGAGTGGATTGCATGATGAGGCCTTATGGCGAAATTTTTATTGCGGCGTTTCCGGTAGCACTACCGAGCATTGGGACACCGGATTTAAAATACGTACAGAGCTGCTTAAATTCGCCGCTTCCTGTCCATCAAACGCAAAATCATCGGCGTAAAAATCAGTTGCATCGCCAGTCCCATTTTGCCGCCGGGGATAACAAAGGTGTTCGGACGTGTCATCCATGAGCGCTCGATCATGGACAGCAGGTAGGGAAAGTCGATGCCTTTGGGATTGGCGAATCGAATGACCACCATGCTTTCGTCAGCACTGGGAATGTCTTTGGCAATAAAGGGGTTGGAGGTATCCACCGTAGGCACACGCTGAAAATTCACATGCGTGCGCGAAAATTGCGGGCAAATGTGCCGGGTGTAATCCGGCATGCGACGCAAGATGGTGTCCATCACCGCTTCCTGCGAGTAGCCGCGCATATTCTGATCGCGATGCAACTTTTGTATCCACTCAAGATTAATGATGGGCACAACACCCACCAGCAAATCCACATGCTTTGCAACGTCAGCGTCATCACCGACATAACCGCCATGCAGGCCTTCATAAAACAAAAGCTCGGCGCCGGCTTCCATTTCCTGCCAGGGCGTGAAGGTGCCCGGTGGCTGATTGAATTGCGCCGCCTCGATGTCATCGTGTATGTACTTGCGTACACGCCCAGTTCCGGTTTCACCAAACTTCTGAAAGGTGTCGGCGAGATCGCTGAGTATGTTTGCTTCGGGCGTGAAGTGGCTGAAAGAGGTATTTCCCGCAGCCTGCTGCTTTTTCATTTCTTCCCGCATTTCCAGGCGGTTGTAGCGATGCATGGAATCGCCTTCCAGAATCTGCGCCTTGATCTGTTCGCGGCGAAAGATATGCTGAAAGCTTTTCATGACCGTGGTCGTGCCCGCTCCCGAAGAACCGGTAATGGCAACGATGGGATGTTTAACCGACACAGAAGTCTCCCGACAGTTGAATTTTCAAAGCAAAGGTGACGTCGCGTCGATCAGCTCGCAAAAAGCGAGCGCTCCTGAAACAAGGGTGAGCTGTATTTTTCATCGGTACCGCTGTCATATTCTCGGTGATAGCGCTCGAGCCGCTCGACCTCATTGCGGGAGCCGATAATGACCGGCACACGCTGATGAATGTGCTCGGGTTCGATATCGAGAATGCGCGTGCGCCCGGTTGATCCTATGCCGCCAGCCTGCTGAACGACAAAGCTCATCGGATTGGCTTCGTACATCAAACGCAGACGACCTTGTTTGGATAGATCTTTGGTATCGCGCGGGTACATGAAAACACCACCGCGCATGAGAATGCGATGAATATCTGCCACCATGCTGGCAATCCAGCGCATGTTGAAGTCACGTCCACGCACATCAGTACGGCCGTTTTTACATTCGGCGACATAGCGCTGCACCGGCGGCTCCCAGAAGCGCTCATTGCTGGCGTTGATCGCAAATTCGCTGGTGTCCTCGGGGATCTGCACATGCGGATGTGTGAGGATGAAGTTACCTACTTCACGATCCAGAGTGAAGCCGTGCGTGCCTTTACCGACCGTGAGCACAAACATCGTGGATGGGCCGTAGATTGCATAGCCTGCAGCGAGCTGATGATTACCAGGACGCAGATAGTCGGTGATCACTGGCGCACGACCCTCAGGCGCCCTCAGCACCGAAAATATGGAACCGACAGACACATTCACGTCAATATTGGAAGATCCATCCAGCGGATCGAACACCGCGAGAAAGCGACCGCTGCCATCCTGCGGATCGATTTCTATGGGATCGTCATTTTCTTCGGACGCAAGACCCGCAACCAAGCCACCCATCGAAAAGGTATTGATGAAAGCCCGATCGGACATGACATCGAGTTTTTTCTGTGTCTCGCCTTGCACATTGGTGCTGTCCAGACTGCCCAGCACGCCACCCAGTTCGCCTTTGGCTGTCATGGCCGAGATGGCTTTGACGGCAGCAGCGATATCCACCAGCAGCGCGGCGAGATCACTTTGCTCGGGCGACCCCTTGAGCTGCTGAATCAGGAACTTCGATAAAGTCGTGCGGCCTTGATGCATGCTGCCTCCTGTTTATTTTTTTTCTGCGAGTCCACCAGTGAAGACCCGGGATGCGCGAATGTCCGCGCCACTGAGGGTAGACAAGTCGTCGGCAGTGACACTGACCGAGCCCTCCGTGGCCAGCTGGAACAGGCGGTTTGCCTGTCGCAGCCGTGCGCGATCAAGGGCATTGCGTATCGAACGTGCATTCGCAAAATGCGGCTGCTGGCGGCGCAGATGAATGTACTCATCCATCGCCTTGCTGGCCTCATCATCGAGGCGATAATTCATCGCACCGACCATTTTTCCGGCAATTTGCAAAAGCTCAGGCTCACCGTAGTCGGGGAAATCAATGTGATGCGCAATACGCGATGACATACCCGGATTGGACTGGAAGAAGGTATCCATTCTGTCCTTGTAACCGGCAAGAATGACAACCAGGTCGTCACGATGATTTTCCATCACCTGCAAAAGAATTTCGATGGCTTCCTGTCCGTAGTCGCGCTCATTTTCAGGGCGATACAGGTAGTAGGCTTCATCGATGAAAAGAACACCACCCATGGCCTTCTTCAGGATTTCTTTTGTCTTGGGCGCGGTGTGACCGATGTACTGGCCGACCAGATCATCACGCGTTACCGACACGACGTGACCTTTCCTTACGTAGCCTAGCCTGTGCAGAATTTCAGCCATGCGCATGGCAACGGTCGTTTTCCCCGTGCCGGGGTTACCGGTGAAACACATGTGCAGACTTGGGGTTGCCGCTTCCAGTCCCATTGCCGCGCGCGCACGCGAGACAACGAGAAAGGCAGCGATTTCCCGAATGCGCGCTTTCACCGGCGCCAGACCGATCAGCTCGTTTTCGAGCTGATCGATGACTGGCTGTACCTCGGCGTCACGCAGTATTTGCTGCAAGTCTATTGAGGCAGGTGATGTCGGCGCATTCATGGCATGGCTCCTGTCTTAGGACGAGTAACGTTCGCCGCTCGGACGCTGAGTGGCATAGCTGATCGTGGTGTAGCGAATGATGCGACCAGCCTCTTCGGTGCGCTGCAAGCCAAAGCCTGGCTCATGGCTGGGGCGCTGAACGATAAAACTCATGACCATGGATTCCACGCCACGCGTGCTGTCAAACGCGTTGACCTTGATGTAGACCTCGGGATGCGCTTTGCGGCACGCATTGACTTCGTAGAGTGCTGCGGCGCCATCCTTGATTTGGAACATGGGGATGCCCCACATGTTCCAGTAGCAGTTGCGCGGGTGCGGATCATCCGTCCATTCCACGGAAACAGCCCAGCCCTTGCTGATGGCGTAATCGATTTGTGCACGAATCTCGTCGTCGGTCAGATCCGGGAGAAAGGAAAATTGTCCTTGTGTGATGCGCATGATGATGCTCCTTGTAAGGTCTCTGATTTACGACGCAGTAGGTGTCGCGACGAAGTCCGGTGTGTCGGTCGATGTGTAATTGAAGGACACGTCTTTCCACGTCTCGAGCGCCTGTTCGAGCGGTTTGCAGGTCTTGGCGGCATTTTTGAGAATGGTCGGACCTTCGTTGATAATGTCCTTGCCTTCGTTACGCGCCTTGATCATGACCTCGAGACCCACGCGGTTGGCAATCGCGCCCGCTTGTATGCCGGCAGGGTGACCAATAGTGCCGCCACCAAATTGCAGCACAACGTCATCGCCAAACAAATCGATGAGCTGGTGCATCTGGCCAACGTGGATACCACCTGAGGCCACTGGCATGACTTTCTTCATATCGCACCAGTCCTGGTCAAAGAACAGACCACGGGAGAGATCCTGCTTGTTGTAGCCTTCACGGCAGACGTTGTAATAGCCCTGCACGGTCATCGGATCACCTTCGAGCTTGCCCACGGCCGTGCCTGCGTGCAAATGGTCAACGCCCGCGAGACGCAGCCACTTGGCCATCACTCGGAAGGAAACACCGTGATTCTTCTGGCGCGTGTAGGTGCCGTGGCCCGCGCGGTGCATATGCAGAATCATGTCGTTCTGACGCGACCAGTTGGACATGGACTGTATGGCCGTCCATCCGACGATCAGATCGATCATGATGATGTTGGAGCCAAGGGATTTCGCAAATTCGGCGCGGCGATACATTTCTTCCATGTCAGCCGCAGTCACATTGAGATAGTGACCTTTGATCTCGCCCGTGTTTGCCTGCGCCTTGTTGACAGCCTCCATACAGAAAAGGAAGCGATCACGCCAGTGCATGAAGGGCTGACTGTTGATGTTTTCGTCGTCCTTGGTGAAATCCAGACCACCGGTCAGGCCTTCGTAGACAACGCGGCCGTAGTTCTTACCTGACAGGCCCAACTTGGGCTTCATGGTGGCACCCAACAGGGGGCGACCGAATTTGTCGAGACGCTCACGCTCGACGATGATGCCGGTCGGTGGGCCTTTGAATGTCTTTACATAGGCCACCGGCACGCGTATGTCTTCGAGGCGACCTGCCTTGAGAGGCTTGAACGAAAACACATTACCGATCAGAGAGGCGGTCACGTTGGCAATCGAGCCCTCTTCAAACAAGATGATGTCGTAGGCGATGTAGGCAAAATACTGCTGCTCTTTGTCGGTGCCGGGGCCGGTACCGGGAACCTGATCCACACGGTAGGCCTTTGCCTGATAGTTTTCATGCGCAGTCAGCAGGTCGGTCCACACCACGGTCCAGGTCGCTGTGGATGATTCGCCCGCAACAGCCGCCGCCGCTTCGATTGCGTCCACACCCTCCTGCGGGGTAATGCGGAATACGCAAATCATGTCGGTTTCTTTGGGCTCGTAGTCAGGGCGCCAGTAGCCCATTTGCGCGTACTTGAGAACGCCACCTTTGTAGCGCTCTTTCATATCTGTGATCCGACCTTCGGCGGGTTTGTTCATTGCAGTCTCCTGTTAAGCGCCTGACGCGCGGGACGCATGCCGGTGCGTTGTTTGTATCCTCGGCCGGGCAACATTGAACGGTCTTGGTCAAGAATGAACGCATTAGAACAAGCGGTGACTAGAATGTATAGTTTTCATCTGTTAAGGTATATTCATCTATCATTTGTCTACTAATCAAATATTCTTATCTATTACTATTATGAAAAGCCTAAAACTGCTGAGAAACCTGAGCATGCGCCAACTCCGCATATTTTTGAGCGCGGCGCGGCATGCCAGTTTTAGCAAAGCGGCAACGGAATTAAATCTGACCGCGCCCGCCATTTCGATGCAAATCAAGGAACTTGAGGGCGATTTGGGGGTGGCACTGTTCTCGCGGGTGGGCCGACGCGTCGAGCTGACGACGGCGGGAGAGTACTTTCTGGTGTATGTGAAACGGGTCGCCTTGAACCTGCGCGAAGCCGAAGTCATGCTATCCAAGCTGCGCGGCAGTCAGGGTGGCATGCTGAAGATTGGGCTGGTGAGCACGGCGAAATATTTTGTACCGCAATTGTTGTCGCGCTTTCGAGAAGAACATTTTGGACTGCAAATCAAAATCGAGGTACGCAATCGTGATCAGATGGTCGAGCTGCTGCGTGATGGTGATATTGATGTTGCGATCATGGGCCGCACACCCGCCGATCTGGATACGCGCATTGAAGCTTTTGCACCCCACCCGCATGCATTCATAGCGAGCCCGGATCATCCTCTGGCAAAACAACAGGGCATCTCGCCAGTAGCGCTCAATCAGGTAGAGCTGATTTCTCGCGAAGAGGGTTCGGGTACGAGGGCCATCATGTCGCGGTTTTTGCACGACCATAGCCTGACGCCGCGCGTGTCGATGGAAATGTCCTCGACAGAAAGTATCAAGCAAGCGGTGATGGCGAATCTGGGGATTTCATTCGTGTCTCTGCATACCGTAGGTTTGGAAAAGGCCTACGGCAAAATTGCAATCCTCGATATTGATGACACGCCCATCTCGCGGGCTTGGCACGTCGTCGCACTCAATCGCGGCAATCACTCTTCGTCTGCCGAGGCCTTCCGCTACTTTGTTCTGGAGCATGGTGCAGCGATCATCGAAGAGCTCTATCCAAATCTGATTACACGCCCGCTCATCGCCGGCTAGATACGGCTCAAGGTCAGTACGCATCGATATCGCGATCATGGGACATGAGTGCTCATGAGCGAATAAGGATGCTGCGCATGCGATTGCAACGATATCTGCTGTCGATAACGCTGGGATGGCTGTCATTTCTCTGCCTGATGGCGCAAGCACAAAGCTTCGCGCTGGCTGACCTGCCCTACCGGGATCCTCGTCCGCTGGATGCTTTGTTGGCGGGCGATGACACAGCGTTCGAATCAGCAATACGGCAGGACTGGCCCCGGATAGAACGCACGCTGGCGATGTTTGTGCCATTGCGGGCGAAGATCACATCATCGTCATTGTTTTTTGACGCAATGCGACAGGGATGCACACAACAGAAAGAGCCCACCGCATGTCGCCTGTACATGGATTTCCTGTCGTTTCAAATGAAAAAGAAGGGCAAGGCAGCGATGAAGTCGAGAGCGCGGCTACCTGTGCTTTTACGCCCTGCACAACTCCCTTTTCGCGACAGCGCTGTGCTCAATGCAATGACGGTATTGGACGCACCCACCTTGGCGTCGGCGCTCACCGTGCACTGGGATTGGATACACGAGGTCATTGAGCGCTTTCTTCCGGATCATTATTCGCTCTATCCCATCTCAAAAGTATTTGGCGGTATTCGTGATACCTGCCAAAACGCGCATACCGAAATAGCCTGTCGCTTGCACCTCGCCGATATCGACAGCATCATCGACAACAACCGTCAGCAAATACCCGCCGTGTTTCGTACGCTGGGCCAGATACCGTTCCACGACCCTGCACCACTGTACGCCTTGCTGCAGCTCAGTGAGAGCGAGTGGCGCGCGCACACAAATCCGGCGCAACTGGATGCCCTGCTCAATCGTTATATCGAATGGTCCGTGGCCCTCGTCGGCGATGTGGACTTTGCACGCGCCAGACTGGATTGCCAGTCCGTAATGCCGGGCGACTATCTCCGATGCCGGGACTACCTTGGGCGTTTGGCAGGACTGATGCGCAGGAAGTAGCGCCCGCGTCGTTTTTTCACGCCTTGCGTTGCAGATGCCACGCGAGCTTACCCCCATGCATACAAGTCGGTTGTAAAGCGACCAGCAGTAACGCATCGCTGGTATCCGCCAGGCCATACCCCAGTGCTAGATTGCTATCTCGACAACAAATTTGAGGTTGCGACTATGCATTGGAGAAAATGCTGTGTTTTTTTACTTGCTATCGCAACGACTCTGCCGGCTTTGGCCACCGACAAGCCCGGTTTTTATATGGCGGCCGGGATGGCCTCTTATGCCACAACTGCCGGGGACTCGGGTTTAGTCGGGCTGGACAGTCTGCCGTCCACCCTGAAGACCGATTCGGGCAAGACCGAGTTTCGAGGCACCATCGCGGTCGGCTATCTCTACCCATTGGGACCAAAGTATCTCGTCATGCTAGAGGCGGGCAAGGATGTAGGGAGCAGTACCCAATTTTCGACGGATGCTGTGCTGATTGCGCAAAATGGCTACTCCAGCGAAATTGACCGGGAATGGCGATTCAAGCGACATTGGTTTGTTGCAGTCAAACCGGCGATGCGCATTAGTGATGCCACGTTGGCCTATCTGTCCTTGTCGCATCACCAGGCTTATGTCAGCGGCCGATCCGATTTGTGGCTCGACTGCAATAACGGGACATGCAACACGATCACCTCATTTGCTGGTGGCGGCAGCCTGAACGGTACCGGCATCGGGCTCGGTTTGCAGACCACCTTTGAAAAAATCTTGTTCTTGCGGGTTGAAGTGGAAAGCATACGGTTCAACCAGTTCACGGCTAGCGTAGGTGACCCGGCCATACCAACGGCGTATAGCAGTGAGAACTTGCATCTCAAATCGACTGTGGGCCGCGTGATGGTAGGCTATCGATTCTAAAATGTTCGGTAAAATCCGCGGGTCATTTAGGCATCACTCCGATGCACGATGTCATCACCGGACCCGCTCATGCTTGCTTCCAGAACCTTCGGCGCCTTGGCGTTGACAAGCGCGCTGATTTTTCCTGTCTCAGGATTCGCCCAGTCATTTACTTTCGCCGCCATTGGCGACGTTCCCTACGGACCGCATGAAGAATTCGCCGCGCTGATTGACAAAATTAATACGCAGTCACTGGCGTTCACGATACACGTGGGCGACATCAAATCCGGCAGCACTGTCTGCTCGGATGAAACTTTTCTGAGCGTACGACAGCTATTCGATCGATTTAATCGCGCGCTGGTTTACACACCTGGCGACAATGAATGGACAGACTGCCACCGACTCAACAATGGCCGCTACGATCCGCTGGAGCGACTGGAAAAAATTCGTCAGCTGTTTTTTGCGTCGAATGAAAGTCTGGGGAAACAACGGCTGAGCTTGCAGACACAGTCAAGCCAAAAATCATTTACGTCCTATGTAGAAAATCGTCGCTGGTCGCAAGGCAAAGTGCGCTTTGCAACCCTGCACTTGGTGGGTTCAAACAACAATCTGCAACCCGGACTGCCATCCTCCAGCGAGTTTGCTGCGCGCGAACACGCAAATATCGCGTGGCTACGGGAGACTTTTGCCGAGGCCAGGGCCAACATGGATGTGGCGATCGTACTGGCTATGCAGGCAGACACGTTTTTCGGAGAACCACGAAAGGGCTCGGGATTCGTGCGCTGGAATGTCGCACTGGCGGAAGAAGTCGCCGCGTGGGGTAAGCCAGTACTGCTGATCCAGGGGGATACACACCAGTATCTGATCGACAATCCACTCAAAGATGCCAGTGGCAAGCCCCTCCGCCAGCTTGTTCGGGTGGTTGTGCCGGGTGAGCGTGAAGCCGACGCCGTACTGATTGACGTCGATACCACTGACGCGGTGACGCCTTTCCGATTTAAGCTACTGCGGACTGAAAAGTAAGCCGGACCGCGGTTGGCAGCGGCTTTCGATCAATTTGAGCCCGTGGGCCAGGCGCTGGATGAGGGTGGCGGCATGGCATGGCAAATGGGGAGCACATCAGATGGCGGTGAATCCCGCTGACGCAGGCTGCAAGCGCTGCGCCCGCATGGAGCTCATCCCATTCAACGCCAGGGTGTTAACGATGTCTCCGGAATGATGTGCAAACGATGTCTCGCTAACACACCCAAGGAGCGTTGGCGCGGCTGGCTGGAATCGAACCAGCGACCCTTGGCTTCGGAGGCCAATACTCTATCCACTGAGCTACAGCCGCGCGGTCTGGGTACTTCGGAAGACCGGCAAGGATACCGGGTTTCGGTCAGGCAGTCCATGAAGCGGCCGACGGCTCGGGGTGAAATTGTGGCGCTTCGTCTATAATCACGGCCTTGTTATTCCTAGCTAGCCAAGCCGGCTGGTCACACGTCGCAAGGCGACCGTGCAGCAGGCTGAACATACCCCGAGGACATC
The DNA here is from genome assembly GCA_027490465.1 of Oxalobacteraceae bacterium. Classification (GTDB taxonomy): domain Bacteria; phylum Pseudomonadota; class Gammaproteobacteria; order Burkholderiales; family Burkholderiaceae_D; genus Pernthalerella. The sequence continues at coordinate 13,048 of JAIXXZ010000018.1, read as the reverse complement.
ATGAGCGACGCGCACGACGAGCACGAATCCGTTATTAAAACACCAAAGCAATTAATCGCCGCCGTTGTGGCCGGTTTTGTCATTCCAATTGTTGTGATCGTATTGCTGGTGCAATATGTAGGCAGCGCACCCAAAGTCGGCGCAGGTTCCAATGCACAATCACCCGAAGCGATAGCGGCGCGTTTGAAGCCGGTCGCTGATGAAGGGTTCACGCTGGTCGATGCAAGCGCACAACGCCAGCTCAAGGCAGGCGCTGAGGTTTATAACGCTGCGTGCGTTGCCTGTCATGGCAGTGGTGCTGCCGGCGCACCGAAAATGGGCGACAGCGGCGCATGGTCCAAGCGCGTTACGCAGGGCTACGACACATTGGTATCGCATGCGATCAAAGGCATTCGCGGTATGCCCGCCAAAGGCGGCAATCCTGATCTTGATGATCTTGAAGTCGCACGCGCTGTCGTCCACATGGCTAACGCGAGTGGTGCAAAATTCAAGGAACCTGCAGCAAAATAAAGCTTTATTTGCTCTGACAAAAAATCCCGGCTTGTGATGTACATGCCGGGATTTTTATTTGTGAATCGCCTGTATTGCTCATGCCAATTCGGAACGACATAGCAAGCTCAACTTAAACATGTCTGAGCCGATACCAGACCAAGCCTATCCATTCATGCAAGGCGTAATGGCTGGTTTGAAGACCTCCTGCAGAAGGAATGAAATCGGCCACAGATAAAGGCTTACGTGACCGAAAATCCGTCGGCGCAGGCACCACCATCAAACTGGTTTTGGAAAATATCTGCATCGCACGCGACATATGCATGGCATCGGTGACGAGCAATACGCGATCAATACCCGCCTCCCTCAATATCGTCGCTGCGTGCGTGGCATTTTGCGCCGTGTTTTCGGACGTGCCTTCAATCCAGCGCACAGGGATATGGAAATCCTCGCGCAAGGCCCTCGCCATCACGGCAGCCTCGCTCTCTCCGCCGCGGTCAGGCGCGCCACCACTGACGAGTATGGGCAGGCCCGTCATGCGGTAGAGGCGTGCGCCATGGCGCAAGCGCGCAAGTGTCTGTGCACTCGGTTGATCCCGGTTGTCATCTTCAGGCGCGGCAAACGAACGTCCACCACCAAGAATCACAATCGCCTTTGCATCGACCATTTTGGGATTGGGTACTGGTAGCGAACGGTTTTCCAATGGCGCCACCAGTAAACGCGACCCGGCACCGGTGGACAAGGCCAGCAGCAGCGCGATTGACGTAATGATGATGGTGTTTCCGGCAAATCGGAAACGCCTGGCGAGCCACCAGCCCAGGCAGCCCAAGAGCACCAGAGACAGTGGCGGTAACAAAAAAGCCGCCAGCAAATTCGTAAAGAACCAGCTGATACTCATGGGCTCACCCGCACTTCAAGACATTCACGCATCAGTGGGCAGCATTCGGCGGTACTCGACGTTCATGCTGCACGAGTATCCATGGCTTGACCACCACCGTCCATAACAAGGCATCTTGCGCCAACCACTGCATGGCTTGGGCATCACTCACTCTTTGCAAGAGTTCAGCCATCATCCAATCTTGCACACTTGCCTTGTCATCGGCAGCGATGCGCGCGCCAACATCAATGAGATCCAGTTCGGGTGCGACACTGATCAGGGTGCCGCCTGCGAAATAGCGCTGCAGTTCACGCCAGTGCATTTGCGCTGTTTGTTCGTTGAGTTCCTCGCGCAATGAAGCGAGAATTTTTTCGTTCATCATTAGATTAGTAATGCGGTGGCTTGTCGTGCGGTAGCGTTCCGCTTGCCTGTGTGGGTAATTCGGTCATGCGACGCGCCAGCGCTGCACAGAGCGCATCTAGCTCATCAATTTTTTTCTGCTGACGATAGATCGTCTGATTCAGGGTATCGAGAAGATCATCCTGACTGGCGAGCTTCATCTCGAGATTTATCAGTCGTTCATCCAGTTCCATGCTTGTACTTTCATTGGTTTGACTGCCAAGGTTCAGCAGAGAATACCAGCGAACGTTGTTCGCAACGCCAGATGACTTCATCGCGTCTGACGCGCAGCCACCAGGTTTCTCGCACCGGGTGCGGCTGCGGCGATGCAAATGCGGCCGGCGTCAGCAATGCAACGCACTCGCCTTGGGCGGGATCGCGCACGGAAGCATACCGAATCGCACCAAGATTGGCTGTGCGGGCGCTGCGTGCGAGTGCCTGTGTCGCACCGTAACTGGTCTTGTGCATCCACTGCGCGATATCGCGGGCGAACAAACGTTCGCGCAAATCGATCGCCTGGGTGGTCACCCCGCATCTGAAGGCGGTATGCGCCACCGGCGCAATCTCGGCCAGCTCAATCGCATCATTGAGAAATTTCCAGCGCCAGTAGCCTTGTTCTGCGCAAGCCGTATCGACAGCGAGGGCGCCATAGAACACCGCAGGATCCGTCGCCGCTCGAAAACGGGTTCCTGTTCGCAGCGGATGAGTGCGAAACGGTGCTGCCAGCAGGGGATGGAGGCGAGAAAATATCTCGGGAAGCGCTGGTTGTCGGGAGAGCAGCAACCGGTCCAGGATATCCTGTTCTTCACGACTGTCCACCAGTTTCATTCCCCCGGCCGTGTACTGCGCGTCAACGACGCGCCAGAGGCTGCCCTGCCAGCGGCGGGCGCTAGACTGCAGCGCGAGAGGCGTCCAGGTAGTGAACGACACGTACCAATCCTTCTGTCTGGTCTATCAGGTCGATGGGCCGCGCCTGTAGCCCACGATTCTCGCTGGCCAGCCAGGCCCGCGCGCTCGGTTCGTCAGCGACCAACGCGTCGAGGGCGCGAAACAGGCGCACCAGCAACAATCCGAATTCCCATTCTTTGCGGCCCGGGTCAAGCTGATAGTCGCCGGCATACAGACGAGTCACGGTCGCCGGACTGACGCCGAGCACCCGGGCCAGCAAGTTGCGCGGCAAACCGAGATGGCTGGCAGCGCGCGCGACTGCCTTGGTGAGCACAGCGCTCATCTGGGCTGCGTCGGCATACTCATGGGTTTTTTCTGCAGAAGAGAGCATCTGGCTATCCTTTCTGAGGAAAATATTAACATAGTTATTTTCAGCAGAAAGGCCTTGATGAGGAAATCTTGTGCCGGGTCGCACGCATCGATACCGACGTTTCCAGTCCGCATGCGGTGGTATTGAATTACGTGCCGGGCTTGCTGGCGCGGGCTCCCAGTTTGCGGCAGGCATCGGAGCAATACTTGATCTCCGGCCAATTTGACGCCCATTTTTTGCGCCAGGTAAATGGTCGTGCGCATTGCACGCAGACTTTGACAGGAAGATTGTGGGGGTTGCGAAAGCCACCTCCTGATTTGCCACGATCCGGCACGGTCTCAGGCCGCTCTGGGTTTTTGCAACAAGGCCTTGAGGCCCGCTAGCCTGTCCTGGGGGGTCATCACCTCGTGTTCGGCGGGCAAGGCATCGCCCTCGTCGAGGCGCATCTCCTTGATGAAACGCGATGCCTCGCAAGGAACGCTATCGCGTGCTCGTTTGCGTTTCTTGCACCAGGTAAGCGTCAGGCTGCGCTGTGCACGTGTGATGCCGACATACATCAGCCGGCGTTCCTCTTCAATACGTTGCGCCAGCAGTTCGACCGGCGCATCCGGATCACCCTTGTGCGGCAGGATGCCTTCCTCGACGCCCACCATGAACACATGGCCAAACTCCAGTCCCTTGGCGGCGTGCAGGGTGGACAGGCGCACCGCATCAGGTTCCTGATCGCGGCCCTCCAGCATGCTCATCAGTGCCACCATCTGCGTAAGCTCAAGCAGCGATTTTTCAGGGCCATCAGCATCACGACCACCGTTGCCTTTTTCTTTCAGCCATCCGGTGAAGTCGAGTACGTTTTGCCACTTTTCTTGCGCCTGTTTGTCATCGAATGTCGCATAGAGGTAAGCCTCGTAGTCGATGGCTTTCATCATGTCATCCAGCACGGCGCCGGCATTTTCTCCGGTGCCAGCCGCACCGACGCGTGTTGCGCGGGCTTCGAGCTGATTGATGAAATCGCAGAATTCGCGCAAGGGTGCCAGCTGGCGTTCATTCATGCGCGCTTCTATGCCACCCTTGAAAACAGCTTCGAATAATGAGCATTGCCACTGACGGGAAAATTCGCCGAGGGCTTCCAGCGTGGCCTGGCCAACACCACGACGTGGCGTGGTCACGGCACGGATGAATGCAGGATCATCATCAGCATTCGCAATGAGCCGCAGATAACTGATGATGTCTTTGATTTCAGCACGATCAAAAAAACTCTGACCGCCTGACATCACGTACGGAATACGCTCGCGTCGCAAGGCCTTCTCCAGTGCACGCGATTGGTGATTGCCCCGATACAGAATCGCATAGTCAGAAAATTTCGCACGCCGCTCAAACTTGTGAGCGGACAGCATGATGACCACCTGATCAGCCTCGGCTTCGTCATCGTCCATGGCCAGCACCTTGACCGGATCGCCGGCGCCATGCTCGGACCAGAGTGATTTCTCGAATAGTTTGGGATTGTTGGCGATGACGGCATTGGCCGCCTGAAGAATACGGGTGCTGGAGCGATAGTTTTGCTCGAGCTTGATGAGCTTTAAATCAGGAAAATCATCCTGAAGAATGCGCAGGTTTTCCATGGTAGCACCACGCCATGCATAAATCGCCTGATCATCATCACCAACAGCAGTGAACATGGGCTTCTTGCCAGGTCCGGTTACCAGCAACTTCACGAGTTCGTACTGACAGGTATTGGTATCCTGATATTCGTCGAGCAGCAAATAGCGAAGACGGCGCTGCCAGCGATCTCGCGCGGCTTCATCCTGACGAAACAGTTCGACAGGCAAGCGAATGAGGTCGTCAAAATCGACCGCCTGATAACTCGATAGAGTCGCAACATAGTTGCGATAAATGCGTGCGGCCTGCGCCTCATCTTCGGTGCTTGCCTGGGCCAACGCCTGCTCAGGCGTGAGCAATGCGTTCTTCCACAGTGACATGACATTCTGAATGCGGCGAATGACGCCTTTGTCCGTGGTGGCCGAAAGATCCTGAACAATCGCGAAGCAATCAGTACTGTCCATGATGGAGAAACGCTCTTTGAGGCCGAGCGCCTGCGCTTCACGACGCAAAATATGGACGCCAAGCGAATGAAACGTGGACACCGTCAGTTGTTTGGCCTGTCCAGGCTCGCGCAGCAGTTTGCCAACCCGCTCGCGCATTTCGAGTGCGGCTTTGTTGGTGAAGGTCAGCGCTGCGATGTTCCGAGGCTCGTAGTTGCAAGACTCAATCAGATGCACGATCTTCTGCGTAATGACGCGCGTCTTGCCCGATCCGGCGCCTGCCAGTACAAGGCAAGGGCCATCGATATAGTCGACGGCAATTCGCTGGGGAGGGTTGAGACCGTGCTGCATGAGGGAGTCGACGTGAAGCAGGTGGGCAAGCGCGTCATTGTATCGAAAGTCTTGCCGACGAGCGTGATAAAGTGATTGCGCATCACAAGGACGACGCAATGAAATTTACGCATCTGATCGAGATTAACAACCTGGGCAATCCGCTGATTGCGCCCCTCACTCGCTCGCAGCTTTGGCACGGGCTGGTATTACGCGCCGAGCGCCCCACGCTGTTCCTGATTGGTCTGGACAGCTGCGAGATTACCGCACGTTCTGCAGACGGTCTCTCACGCCGACTTCATTTCGGAAAACTCGAGGTGATCGATGAAGTGCGATTCAAAATGCCCGATCAGGTTCACTATCATGTACCGCAACAAAACGATATTCCGGCTTCGGATCTGACGATGACGATAGAAGAGCCACAAGCGGGGGCTCTATTCGTCCGGTTTGCGTATGATGATCATCGGGATGCCGCTGAAACGGCGGAAGAGTCTTTTTACAACGACTTCCGGCGTGAGGCATATAAGGAATCGGATATCGACACGATACGCATGATCCGTCAGCTGGCCGAGGAAGGTCAGTTGGACTCACCGATTCAATAAAACTGGGCTCGCATCACCGTGTCGAAACGTTTTGTATGCGTCATGTTTGGCGCTCGTCCGTTCGCCATAAACCCTGGATTTATTCAGCGGCTCCCTGGCTTAGATATCAATAGGGTCAACTTCGAGCGTCCAGCGCAGGCGAGCAGGTTGTTTACGCAGCTCCTGCACCCAAAGCTTCAGAAAGCTCTGTAAGGCACCTCTGGCAGGCGATTCCAGCAGCAACTGCGCGCGTTCGACGTTGGCAACACGCGTCATGGCCACCGGCACTGGGTCATTGATGACAATGCCGGGATGAGGCAACAGCTCCCTCGCTTGCTGAAGGAATTCCAGCGCCTTGGTCAAGGTTGTTGATTCCGCTCGGAGCATGGCCTGAAAAACAAAGGGGGGTAAGCCCGCGCTGCGGCGCTCCTCCAGCGTGGCTGCTGCGAAGCCCGGAAAGTCGTGGGCAAGTAAGGCGCGGTAGAGCGGATGCTGCGCATAGCGGGTTTGAACCATCACTTCACTTTGCGACATCCGAGCCGCCCTGCCCGCCCTGCCCGCGACCTGCATGAGCTGCGCGAACAGGCGCTCTCCAGCCCGGTAGTCATGCGAGAACAGGGCTGTGTCGGGGTTGATCACGCCGACCAGCGTGAGCCGCTGGAAATCGTGCCCTTTGGCGACCATTTGCGTGCCGAGCAAGATATCGACCTCGCCGCGGTGCACCGTTGCAAAGGCAGCCTGTGCGCTGCCTTTTTTTCGGGTGGAGTCGGCGTCAATACGAAGCACGCGCGCTTCCGGGAACAGCACCTGCAAATGTTCTTCGATGCGTTGTGTACCACGTCCCAGTGGCTGCAAATCCACGTTGCCACAAGTGGGACAAGACGAGGGAATCTTGAGTTCAAGACTGCAGTGATGACAGCGTAATCGCTTCTCGGGTTTGTGCAGCACCATGAACGCAGTACACCGCTGGCAGTTGCTGATCCATCCGCAAGCATCGCAATGCACGACAGGTGCGTAGCCCCGACGATTAAGGAAAAGCAGTGATTGTTCACCGCGCGCCAATCTCTCGCGAAGGGCTGCAACGAGGGGTGGCGACAATCCCTCGGTTGCCTTGATACGCTCCATGTCGATCAGCGATATGTTTGGCAGCACTGCTTGTGTCGCTGCGCGCTGTGCAAGCACCAGTTTTCGATAACGCCCACTCTCGGCATGATGCCAGCTCTCCATCGATGGTGTTGCCGAGCCGATCACGATGGGGATATTCAAGTCCCGCGCGCGCCAGATCGCCAGATCGCGCGCAGAGTAACGCAAGCCTTCTTGTTGCTTGTAAGAGGGGTCATGCTCTTCATCGACGATGATCAGTTTCAGATTCGGCATGGATGCGAGCACCGAAAGACGTGTCCCCAGTACGATGGAAGCATGCCCCAGATGCGCTGATAGCCAGCTGCGAGTACGCTCACCTTCCGAAAGCTGGCTATGCAGGGAGACGACATTCATCCCGGGGAAGCGGGCGCGGACACTGTTTTCCAGCTGCGGCGTCAGATTGATCTCGGGCACCAGCATCAGGACCTGTGCGTGGATGCCTTGTTGCTTTTCACGTTCGAGGACTTTTTCTGCGCTTCGGAGGTAGACCTCTGTTTTTCCACTGCCGGTCACACCGAATAGCAAGGTAACGCTGTAATCGCTCGCTGCGCTAATGGCGTCCACCGCAGCTTTCTGGTCAGCGTTGAGCTCAGGGCCAAGGGTTGCTGTCGAGTTGGCTGTCTGAGGGGTCGCGGCTGTTTTTTTCAACGCGGTGTCGAGTGCAGTGGATTTCAGGGCTCTCAGATTTTTTGGAAGGCATGGCAATGCGACTTCGCCCAGCGGGCGCTGATAGTAGTCGGCAGCGAAACGGGACAAGGCCATCCAATGGGAAGACAAGGGTGGCAGTTGATGACGTATTGCGGTGATGTCGCGAATTTTTTCAGCTGCGTGATCGCTGCTCTCGTGTATCGCAACAATCAGCCCGACGACTTGTCGGCGGCCGAATGGCACTTGCGCAAGTTGGCCTATTCGCGGTGGTGAATCGTCAGCCCATTGCGGTTGCCATCGATAGTCAAATTCGATGTCAAGTGGGGTGTCGAGCGCCAGTTTGAGAAAGCGGGGAATCGGTGGCGGCATAGACGGCGAATTTGAGCTTGGGGAGTACTGAATCAAAGAATCGGAAAGTTGTTCAGGATGATAAGGGGGGCAAGCCCGGCACGGATTACACATCACCTCGGGCGGGCGTTGGCTGGCCCGATAGCGAGGATTGTGTCCGCCTGCCAACTTAAAGAAAAGCTTTAAAAATTGATTTAAATCTCAGTCGCAAAAGGCCTTTTTTCGCTATCCACAAATTCTGTGGATAACTTTGTGTGTAACTGGCCCTTGACAAGCCAAAACGCAGATTTCATGCGGTGTTCAACAAATTGACTCGTTGCAAAGCAAACGACAAGGCCACGAAAAATCAATGACTTAGCGGAGTGTGCTCCATCAAAGAAAAATTTGTCGATTTTTTTTTCGAGCATCTTGACAAGCGGATTTTTGTGAATAAGTGTGGGTTCGCCGATAACTCAATGCGGGTACTTTGGTTTTTTTCATGCTTGGCACCCCTTCTTGCCCGCTACAAGTATCAATGATGTCAAGTGCGCATCGGAAACAAGGGCTCGTTGGTCGAGAAATACGATGTCGCGGGGGAGTCCGGTAACCCGGCTTTCCAACAGAGAAGCCCTGTGGATATCTTTGTGAACAATGTGCTCTTCCAAAGAGCCTAAATTTTCTAGGAATCAAGTCGCCGATCAGCGCACAATCATCGTTAAAAACTTTTGTTCAATTAAATCAGGTGCTTGCGCGGTATATCTAGAGGTCAGATTGATAAATTTGCGCAAGTACTTGATTCAGTCCGCATGCGCTACAGTTGTGCATAACTAAGCGGATCGGGCAAGCCCGTCAGAAATTATTGGCGCCGCAGCACAGGCTGCCAGCGCCATCAGGCACGCATTTGACGGCTGATCTCGTGGACAGCAGACACCATCGCAGTAACTGCTTCTGGTGGTGTGAACTGAGAAATCCCATGACCAAGGTTGAAAACATGCCCGGATCCTGGCCCTGGCTTTCCGAATGCTTTCAGCGCTCGCTCTACCTCGGTGCGAATTTGTTCTGGTTTTGCAAACAATACATTGGGGTCGAGGTTGCCCTGAAGCGCAACCTTGTTTCCGACCAGTGCGCGCGCCTTGCCCAAATTAACGGTCCAGTCCAGCCCTACGGCATCGGCACCGCTGTCGGCGATTTCCTCCAGCCACAGGCCACCGCCTTTCGTAAACACGATGCAAGGAATGCGCACCCCATCATGCTCTCGCTTGAGGCCTTGGATGACCTCCCTCATGTACTGCAAAGAGAACGTCTGGTAAATACCGTCGGCCAATGCACCGCCCCAGGTGTCAAAAATCATGACCGCCTGAGCACCCGCATCGATCTGCGCGTTCAGATAGGCTGCAACGGCGGCGGCGTTAATGCTCAGGATGTGATGCATCAGGTCCGGACGGTCATAGAGCATGGATTTCACGGTACGGAAGTCGTCCGAACCACCGCCCTCGACCATATAGCAGGCGAGTGTCCAGGGGCTGCCGGAAAATCCAATCAGGGGAACCCGGCCTGCCAGTTCCGTGCGAATCTGAGTGACCGCGTCAAAGACGTATTGCAGACTGGCCAAGTCCGGCGCACGCAGCGCACGCACCGCCTGCTCATCTCTGAGCGGATGAGCAAAACGCGGCCCCTCGCCTTCGGCAAACGATAGTCCAAGGCCCATCGCATCGGGCACCGTGAGAATGTCGGAAAAGAGAATGGCGGCGTCGAGTGCGTAGCGATCCAGCGGCTGCAGCGTTACTTCGGTCGCATAATCCGGGTTCGTGGCCAGTCCCATGAAAGAACCCGCCTTGCTGCGCGTGGCCCGGTACTCAGGCAGGTAACGACCCGCCTGACGCATGAGCCACAGCGGTGTGTAGTCGGTAGGCTGGCGCATCAGGGCGCGCAGGAAGGTGTCGTTTTTGAGGGGGGCGAAGCGGCTGGACATCCGTATCCTTAAGGCAGTTCTTCAAAGGCAATATTATCGCTGAAAGTTTTTGGTGCTCCCGATTTTTTCAAGAAAATGAAAAAAGGCAGCCGAAGCTGCCCTTTGGAGCGGTGAGCAAAAACTCAGCGCTTCTGACGCAACTTGTGAATCGCTGCGAGCTGCGCGAGTGCAATGGCCAACTCCGTCTGCGCGACAGCGAAGTCAATATCGGTTTCCCGATTTGCCATGGCCTCTTCCGCCATTTTTTTGACTTCGTTGGCTTTAGCTTCATCGAGGTCGCGGCCGCGAATCGCGGTGTCTGCCAAGACGGTAACGGTGTTGGGCTGCACTTCGAGTATGCCTCCGGCCACGAAAACGAACTCTTCGTCCGTCTTGCCGGCCACCTTGATACGGACTGCGCCTGGCTTGATGCGAGTAATCAGCGGCGTATGCTTGGGATAGATACCCAGCTCGCCCGCTTCGCCAGGCAGGACAACGAACTCTGCCTGTCCGGAGAAGATTTGTTCTTCTGCGGAGACGACATCAACGTGAATGGTGTTTGCCATAGAAAGCCTTTTTTCGGTAAATCGAATCGCGTGTTGCAATAGGTGCTGCCCTGATCACAGAGCAGCGAACCTGTTATTGCAGCTTCTTCGCTTTCTCGATGGCTTCGTCGATGGTGCCCACCATGTAGAACGCCTGCTCAGGCAGATGATCCAGTTCGCCGGAAGCGATCATTTTGAAACCCTTGATCGTTTCCTTCAGCGGCACATATTTTCCGGGAGCGCCCGTGAACACTTCAGCGACGTGGAAAGGCTGGGACAGGAAGCGCTGCATCTTGCGCGCGCGCGCCACGACCAGTTTGTCCTCTGGTGCAAGCTCGTCCATACCCAGAATGGCGATGATGTCGCGCAGTTCCTTGTAGCGCTGCAGCGTGCCCTGTACCTGACGCGCAGTGTCATAGTGATCCGGACCCACGACGTTCGGGTCGAGCTGACGTGATGTGGAATCCAGCGGATCGACCGCAGGGTAAATACCGAGCGCAGCGATGTCACGCGACAGAACCACGGTCGAGTCAAGGTGAGCGAAGGTGGTTGCAGGCGACGGGTCGGTCAAGTCATCCGCAGGGACGTAGACGGCCTGAATCGAGGTAATCGAACCAGTCTTGGTTGAGGTAATACGTTCCTGCAGGCGGCCCATTTCTTCGGCCAGCGTCGGCTGGTAACCCACGGCAGATGGCATACGACCCAGCAACGCAGATACCTCGGTACCAGCCAGTGTGTAGCGGTAGATGTTATCGACGAAGAAGAGAACGTCACGGCCTTCGTCACGGAAAGATTCAGCGATCGTCAGCCCCGTCAACGCAACGCGCAAACGGTTGCCTGGTGGCTCGTTCATCTGACCATAGACCATCGCAACTTTGGATTTGGGGAAGTCTTCGGTGTTCACGACACCGGCTTCAATCATCTCGTGATAGAAGTCGTTACCCTCACGAGTGCGCTCGCCCACGCCAGCAAACACGGACAGACCCGAGTGTGCTTTCGCGATGTTGTTAATCAGTTCCATCATGTTCACGGTCTTGCCCACACCCGCGCCACCGAAGAGACCAACCTTACCGCCTTTGGCAAACGGGCAAACCAGGTCAATCACCTTGATGCCGGTTTCGAGCAATTCCTGCGATGGCGACAGTTCGTCGTAAGCAGGCGCTGCACGGTGAATAGACGCGTGCTTGTCCGCCTTGACTGGACCCACTTCGTCGATCGGATTGCCAAGGACGTCCATGATGCGACCCAGCGTACCCTGGCCGACCGGCACCATGATAGGCGCACCCGTGTTCTGGATCACCATGCCGCGGCGCAGACCATCGGAGGTACCGAGCGCAATAGTGCGCACGATGCCATCACCAAGCTGCTGCTGCACTTCCAGCGTCAGCTCCGAGCCTTCCATTTTCAATGCATCGTAAATCTTGGGCATCGCATTACGTGGGAATTCAACGTCAACCACCGCGCCGATACACTGAACGATTTTGCCATCCGCCATTTTCGTTCCTTCAAATAAAAATTGTAATTCGATTCAAATTCGTCATTCTTAGACCGCAGCTGCACCAGCCACGATTTCGGAGAGTTCTTTGGTAATTGCTGCCTGACGTGTCTTGTTGTAGATCAGCTTCAGCTCACCAATTACATTGCCTGCATTGTCGGTCGCTGCTTTCATTGCCACCATGCGTGCCGCTTGCTCGGACGCCATGTTTTCAACGACCGCCTGATACACCAGTGCCTCTGCGTAGCGAAGCAAGAGTTCATCAATGACGGATTTTGCATCTGGCTCGTACAAGTAGTCCCATGAGTAGGAATTCACGGGCTCCATCCTGTCTGCAGTCAGCGGCAGAAGCTGATCGATGACGGGTTCTTGTTTCATGGTGTTGATGAAACGGGTGTAACAGATATACACCGCATCGAGCTTTTCATCGTCATAGGCATCCAGCATGACCTTGACTGGCCCGATCAATTGCTCCAGATGCGGTGTATCGCCAAAGTTAATGCACTGCGCGACAACCGGTGCGCCTATGCGATTCATGAAGCCGTAGCCCTTGTTACCGATCGCAACGATTTCGACCTTGTTGCCCGCGGCTTCCAGCTCTTTCATCCGGTTAGTCACCTGACGCAAGACATTGGTGTTCATGCCGCCGCACAGACCCTTATCTGTCGTTACGACGATGAAGCCAATCTTTTTGCTTTTCTCGTGCTTGACCAGAAACGGGTGGGTGTACTCGGGATTGGCCTGCGCCAGATGCGCTGATACATTGCGAATCTTTTCGCTGTAAGGGCGCGCAGAGCGCATGCGCTCCTGCGCCTTGCGCATCTTGGACGCAGCAACCATTTCCATTGCCTTGGTGATCTTCTTCGTATTTTCTACGCTCTTGATCTTCCCGCGTATCTCTTTACCTGCAGCCATTCAATGCTCCTGTGACTGGGTTGAGATCAGAATGTTTTCTTGAAGTTTTCG
>JAIXXZ010000104.1 GCA_027490465.1 Oxalobacteraceae bacterium | reverse complement strand
TTTGTGATTGACGTGGGTTATCACAAGGGTGCAATCACTGAAGCGATCAAACTGGGCATTCCGGTGATCGGCGTGGTTGATACCAACCACACACCACAAGGCGTGACTTACGTCATTCCAGGCAATGATGACTCATCCAAGGCGATTACCCTCTACGCGCGTGGCGTGGCTGACGCGATCCTCGAGGGCCGTTCGAATTCGATGAACGAAATTGTTGAATCGGTCAAAGCCGGTGCGGATGAATTTGTCGAGGTCAGCGATCAGGCCTGATGCTTCGCGCATCGACAGCCTTCCGTACATAGGCTGAAAAAATGGGGCAACGACCGTTCGCCCCTTTTTTTCGGGCGGAATGCGCTACTGAACGTAGCAAGGCGCAGTAAACGAATTGTTGAATCAGGATGCCCTGGCGGCATCCTCGTTAAGAATCAAGGAGAAAAGTATGGCGGCAATTACAGCAGCAATGGTGGGTGAACTGCGGGCAAAAACAGATGCCCCTATGATGGAATGCAAGAAAGCATTGACCGAGGCCGAAGGCGATATGGCGCGCGCGGAAGAGATCCTGCGTGTCAAGCTGGGTAGCAAGGCTTCCAAGGCGGCCTCGCGCGTGACCGCTGAGGGTGTAGTGTCTGCACACATTGCCGGCGGTGTGGGCACGCTGATTGAAGTCAATTGCGAAACCGACTTTGTATCGAAGAACGACGACTTCCTGAAATTCACCGCCGACGTGGCACGTCTGGTGAGCGAGAAAAATCCTGCTGATGTGGCTGCATTATCCGCACTGCCGCTGGATGGCAAGACCGTTGAAGAAATCCGCGCTGAACTGATTGGCCGCATCGGCGAGAACATGTCGATTCGCCGTTTTCATCGTTTTCAGACATCGTCCAAGCTGGTCTCCTATCTGCATGGCACACGTATTGGCGTGATGGTCGAGTTTGACGGCGCAGATGAGCAGGTTGGCAAGGATGTGGCGATGCATATCGCGGCGATGAAGCCTGTAGCACTGTCATCTGATGATGTGCCGGCCGATCTGATCGAGAAAGAGCGTTCGGTTGCGCGACTGAAAGCAGAAGAATCCGGCAAGCCTGCCGATATCGCCGCCAAGATGGTCGAAGGTTCGGTACAAAAATACCTGAAAGAGGTATCGCTTTTCAATCAGGCCTTTGTCAAGAATGACAAGCAGACAGTTGAGCAGATGCTCAAGGCAGCCAATACATCGGTGAAATCCTTTGTGATGTATGTGGTGGGTGAAGGCATTGAGAAAAAGCAGGACGACTTTGCCGCTGAAGTCGCGGCGCAGGTAGCCGCTGCACAGAAAGGTTGATCTGATCATTACGGGCCGAAAGGCCCGTTTTTTTGGGAGGTGCTGAATAAATCCAGGTTTTATGGCGAGCCAGCGCAGCTGTGCGACGCGGGGGGCCACCAAAATCAAGGGCTCGGTGCCACTGGGCTTGCCACAAAACTTGCTGGTTTTAGTTATTCGGCGATTTTTTGGACGACCAGCTACCGGGCTTTGCTGCAGGCAGGCTCGCAGCCGGTAAAATAGGCCGGCTTACCGGAATTAAATTTATAGCGAAGCAGAAGGGGTCCGCCGGTACGCCTTCAACGACAATAAAGGAATTGGGAGCATTGCTGATGACGACACCCGTATACAAGCGCGTACTTCTGAAACTCTCCGGTGAGGCCTTGATGGGCGATGATGCTTATGGCATCAATCGCACGACCATTGAAAGAATGGTGACCGATGTTTCGAACGTCGCGCAAATGGGCGTTGAAGTCGCCATCGTGATTGGCGGTGGCAATATCTTCCGTGGCGTTGCGCCGGGCGCGCAGGGCATGGATCGCGCGACGGCCGATTACATGGGGATGCTGGCCACCGTGATGAATTCGCTTGCGCTGGCTGATGCTATGAGACAGGCCGGTATGACGGCTCGCGTGATGTCGGCGATTGGTATCGAGCAGGTCGTCGAGCCCTATGTGCGGCCCAAGGCATTGCAGTACCTTGAAGAAGGGAAGATTGTTGTCTTCGCGGCGGGTACGGGCAACCCCTTCTTCACTACGGATACGGCCGCGGCACTGCGCGGCGCGGAGATTGGTGCCGAGGTGGTACTTAAGGCAACCAAGGTCGATGGCATTTACAGCGCAGATCCCAAAAAAGATCCCAATGCAACCCGCTATTCCAAAATCAGCTTTGATGAAGCGATCGCAAAGCGTTTGCAGGTGATGGACGCCACCGCCTTTGCGCTGTGCCGTGATCAGAAGTTGCCTATCCGGGTATTCTCCATCGTCAAACCCGGCGCGCTCAAGAGCGTCATTCTGGGTGAGGATGAAGGTACGCTGGTGCACGTGTGATCGTCGTGCAGAACAAACTTATTCAGCCGTTTTACAGGAGGACAGCATGACTGTTGCTGACGTCAAAAAAAATACTGAGCAAAAAATGCAAAAGTCGATCGATACGCTCAAGGCCGACCTGGCCAAGGTCCGTACCGGACGCGCGCATGCGGGGATACTCGATCATATTCAGGTGGACTACTACGGCACACCAACGCTTATCAATCAGGTAGCGAATGTCACGCTGATTGATGCCCGCACAATTGGTGTGCAGCCATGGGAAAAGAAAATGATCGCCACGGTGGAAAAGGCGATTCGTGAGTCTGATCTGGGTCTGAATCCTTCGACACAAGGTGATCTAATTCGTGTGCCGACGCCGGCACTCACCGAAGAGCGCCGCAAGGAGATGGTGAAGCTCTGCAAGAGCGAGGCCGAGGATGCCAAAATCGCCGTACGGAATATCCGGCGCGATGCCAATGAAGCGCTGAAAAAGCTACTCAAAGACAAAGCGATCTCCGAAGATGACGAGCGTCGCGCGCAGGACGATGTACAAAAACTGACTGATAAATTTGTCGCTGAAATCGACAAGCTCGTTGCCGAGAAAGAAAAGGAAGTGCTGACGGTGTAAGCGAAGTAGGGCGCTCCAGGTTGCCACTCTCCGATCATCCCTGCCAATGGAACTCACCGAATGAGCCAAATCAGTTCAACGCTTGATATCCCCGCCACCTCGATGGTACCGGCGCATGTGGCGATCATCATGGATGGTAATGGACGTTGGGCTACCTCGCGCTATTTGCCGCGCGTGACAGGACACGTCAAGGGTGTGGAAGCTGTGCGCGGTATTGTGCGAGCCTGCATTGAGCGCGGCATCGGACACCTGACACTGTTTGCATTCAGCTCTGAAAACTGGCGCCGGCCGCCCGACGAAGTCGCCATGCTGATGCGGCTGTTTTCCAGCGTGCTGGATCGTGAAGTCAGTCGCATGCATGCCAACGGCATCTGTCTCAAAATCGTGGGTGATCTTTCGCGTTTCGATGCGAAGCTGCAGGTGCAGATTGCCGAGTCCGAAGCAAAAACTGCGGACAACAAACGCCTGACCCTCACTATTTGCGCGAATTACGGTGGTCGCTGGGACATGCTGCAGGCGATGAACAAAATGCTCGCCGAGCGCCCCGGACTTGCCAACTACACCGAGGCCGATCTCGCACCTTATCTTTGCATGGCGCATGCACCTGAGCCTGATCTGTTCATTCGCACCGGCGGTGAACAGCGCATCTCCAATTTTCTGTTGTGGCAGCTTGCTTATACCGAGCTGTATTTCACCGATACCTTCTGGCCTGATTTCAACGCGGCTGCGCTCGATGAAGCTATCGCGTCTTATCAGCAGCGCGAGCGGCGCTTTGGGCGCACCAGCGCGCAGCTGATCGAGGTCAGGAAGGCCTCCTGATGCTGCGACAGCGCGTGCTGACTGCAGTCGTTCTCCTGCTCGTGCTGGCGGGCGTGCTTGGCTCTGGTTCTCTGCTGGCTTTTTATCTCACCCTTGCGATATTTTTCGGTGCGGCTTGCTGGGAGAGCCTGCGTTTGTTCGGCGTGCGTCTCGCGCTGCCGCTCGCTGTTGCGGCGGCATTACTGTTACCGCTGATGGCTGACCGGGCGCCCGGCGACTGGAGTGCCCTCGCGGCCTTGTGCGTGCTGATCTGGGCGCTGCGTTTCGTGCCGGCGCTCAAACTGGGTTTGCCACCCACGGGCGGGCCGCGCGGCTTCTTGTTTGCGATCGTTTATCTCTTGTCGCTTTTCGGTTGTTTCATTGCGATAGCGGGGATGTTCCAGCGCTCTGCCGTTTTCCTGATTTCCGTGATGGCGATCGTCTGGGTAGCTGATATCGGTGCTTATTTTGCCGGCAGAGCCTTCGGGCGTCGTAAACTGGCGCCTGAGATCTCGCCCGGCAAGACTTGGGAAGGTGTCGCCGGTGGATGGCTTGCGGTGCTCGTGTTAGCCGGCATCTCCACCCAAATGCCATTATTGGCGGACAGTTTTTCGCCCGTGCTTCAAGTGCGCTTTGGCTGGCCACTCTGGATTGTGCTGATGAGCTTGCTGGTTGCTGCCAGCGTTGTCGGCGATTTGTTTGAGTCCCTGATGAAGCGCCGTGCTGGTGTGAAAGACAGCAGTGCATTGCTGCCTGGGCATGGTGGTGTGCTGGATCGCATTGACGCGCTGGTACCGGTAATGCCGCTAGCATTCCTCATCACTACCAGGATGGGCTGAAAAGAAAAAACGATGCAATTCATTACCTTGCTCGGTGCAACAGGTTCTATCGGTGTCTCCACGCTGGATGTGGTGGCCCGACATCCTGACCGCTATCGCATTTACGCACTGACCGCGCATACGCGTGTCGCTGAACTCGCTGCGCAATGTGCGCAGTTTCGGCCCGCGTTTGCGGTGGTTGCCACGGCGGCGGCGGCGGAAGACCTTTCCGCACTTCTCAACAACAAGGACCTGCCTACCGAAGTGCTCTACGGCGAGCAAGCTTTGTGTGATGTCGCCAGCGCTTCCGAGTGCACAACGGTCATGGCGGCGATAGTCGGGGCAGCGGGGCTGCGTCCTACCTTGGCGGCGGCACGAGCCGGCAAGAAAGTCTTATTGGCTAATAAAGAGGCGCTGGTCATGTCGGGCGCCTTGTTCATGGATGCGGTGGCTGCCAGTAGCGCAACGCTGTTGCCTATCGATAGTGAACACAACGCGATTTTCCAGTGCTTGCCGCTCGGTTATCAGCGTACACCGCAGGCACATGGCATACGCAAGATTCTCCTGACTGCGTCCGGTGGGCCCTTCCTTGACCGCGATGTTGCCACGCTCGATGAGGTTACGCCCGAGCAGGCGGTTGCACATCCGAACTGGAGCATGGGTCGCAAAATTTCCGTGGACTCGGCGACCATGATGAATAAAGGTCTGGAGGTGATCGAGGCGCACTGGTTGTTCGGTGCGCATCCGAATCAGATCGAGGTCGTGATTCATCCCCAAAGTGTCATTCATTCCATGGTGTCCTATGCTGATGGCTCTGTGCTGGCGCAGTTGGGTAATCCGGATATGCGTACGCCGATCGCGCATGCACTGGCCTACCCGGATCGTATCGATTCGGGTGTCGATCCCATTGATCTGGCGCGCATCGCCCAACTGAATTTCCGCGAACCCGACTATCTGCGTTTCCCGTGCCTGAAGCTGGCCTTCGATGCGCTTCACGCGGGTGGCAGTGCTCCCGCTGTTCTGAATGCGGCCAATGAAATTGCTGTCGAGGCGTTTCTGGATCGCAGAATTGGTTTCCGAAAAATCCCGCAAGTCATTGAGCAGGTGCTAAGCCGCTTGCCCAACGCGCCTGTTGACGACCTCGACAGTCTGCTGCTGCAGGACCAGCTGGCGCGCTCAGAGGCGCACAAGCTGCTGGCCTGATTTTCCTACCGGAGTGGTGAGATGGACTTTTTGATAAAGGTACTGGCTTTTGTCGTCGTCATTGGCGTGCTCGTGATTATTCACGAGCTGGGTCATTATCTGGTGGCTCGCTGGTGCGGGGTAAAAGTATTGCGATTCTCGGTGGGTCTGGGAAAAGTCATCTGGTCGCGCCGGTTCGGACAGGATCAGACCGAATGGGCTGTGTCCCTCGTGCCGCTCGGTGGTTACGTCAAGATGCTGGATGCGCGCGAAAGCGATGCGGGCGAAATCAGCGAGTCAGATGCAGCGCGCGAATTCACCCGACAGTCGGTATGGAAGCGCATTGCCATTGTAGCTGCAGGACCGCTGGCGAATTTTTTGTTGGCGATTGCACTTTTTGCTGCGCTCTACAGTTATGGCATCCCGGAGCCCGTGTCGCAAGTGCGTGTCAACGATGGTGGTCTGGCTGAAATCGCAGGAATAAAATCCGGCGACACAGTGACTGCAGTGAATGGTGAGCCGGTGAGCGCCTGGTCAGAAATGCGGTGGAAGCTGCTGCAATCGGCGATTGCGGGTCAGCCAGCACGCATCGAGCTGTTTCGGATAGACGCGCGTGGTGATCGCGTCAGTAGCGAAATCACATTGGGTTTGGGTGATATCCCCGCCGATGATCTCGATAGCCATTTGCTTGATCGTCTGGGTCTGGAGCTCGCTCGTCCGCCCGCGATTCTTGGGCAGATTATCCCGGGTGGGCCTGCTGAGCTTGCCGGACTGCAGCCGGGTGATCATATTTTGCGAATCAATGGTGAACCGGTGCCGGATGGTGTGGCGTTTGTCGAGCGCTTGCAATCTGCGCCCGGCAAGCTGCTGCAAATCGAGGGGTTACGCTCTGGACAGCCTTTTTCGCTCGCCGTGACGCCACAGGCCGAGCGTGTGGGAGAGCGCACCGTTGGCCGCATTCGAGCGCAGGTGGACACGTCCGCCGCTACGACGATTGTCAAGGCAAGTCTGCCCGAGGCCATCGCGCGCGCTACTCGCAAGACCTGGGATACCAGTGTGATGACAGTCACCATGCTTGGCAAGATGTTAATCGGTGAAGCTTCCCTTAAAAACATTACCGGGCCGATCACGATTGCCGATTATGCGGGTCAGACAGCACGCATTGGTCTGATTAGTTTTCTGTCGTTCATGGCCTTTATCAGTATCAGTCTGGGGGTCATGAATCTGCTGCCAATTCCCGTTCTGGATGGGGGGCATTTGTTGTATTATTCGGTGGAGCTTTTTTCCGGCCGTCCGGTGTCTGAGCGGGTTGGCGCCCTGGCGCAAAGGGCGGGTATCGGACTACTGGTGGTATTGATGGCAGTGGCAATGTTCAATGATATTGCCCGTCTGATTTGGTGATGCCGATAATGCCCGTTGGCCACCGTCAGATTATTCTCGAAGCTGGTTTTTTTTAATGACACTCCATTCCAAGCGTAAACCGCTGCCGTTTGTTCCCAGATTCATCGCCACTGCTGCGTTCTTAATGTGCGCGGGCCAGGTGCTGGCACTTGACCCATTTACGGTGACGGATATTCGCGTCGAAGGCATTCAGCGCACTGAAGCAGGCACGGTATTCAGTTATCTGCCCGTACGCGTGGGTGATACCTTCAATGATGAAAAAGCGGCAGCGGCCATCAAGGCCCTGTACGCAACCGGCTTTTTCAAGGACGTTCGTATCGAAGCTGACGGCACCGTACTCGTGGTGCTGCTCGAAGAGCGTCCGGCAATTGCCAGCGTTGAATTTACGGGTATTAAAGAATTTGACAAGGCGCAGCTCACCAAGTCGCTCAAGGAATTGGGCTTGGGTGAATCTCGCATTCTCGATAGATCGCTGGTTGATCGTGCCGAGCAAGAGCTCAAGCGCCAATACCTGACGCGCGGCTTGTATGGCGTGAAGATCACCACCACGGTCACGCCAATTGAACGTAATCGCGTGAACGTGACCTTTGCAGTGGATGAGGGTGAGGTTGCGCGAATCAAGAAAATCAATATCGTTGGCAACAAGGCTTTTTCGGAAAAAGAATTACGCGATCAGATCAAGCTTTCGACTTCCGGGTGGTTCACCTGGTATAGCAAGGCCGACCAGTATTCCAAGCAAAAGCTGGCGGGCGATATCGAAACCTTGCGGTCCTTCTATCTGAATCGTGGTTATCTTGAGATGCAGGTCGAGTCTACGCAAGTATCGATCACGCCCGACAAGAAAGATATCTACATCACGGTCAACATCAATGAGGGTTCGAAATTCACTATCGCAGGCATCAAACTTGAAGGCGAGATGCTGGGTCGCGAAAAGGAATTTGAGTCGCTGATCAGCCTCAAGTCCGGTGATGCCTATTCAGGCGAGAAAATGACTGAAAGCACGCGCAAGATTGCCGAGCGCATGGGCGTGTTTGGTTATGCCTTTGCGAATGTGAATGCGAGCCCGCAAATCAATCGCGAAAAAAATGAAGTCAGCTTCACCGTGTTTGTCGATCCCGGCAAGCGCGTTTACGTACGCCGAATCAATATCGGTGGCAATGATCGTACCCGCGACGAAGTCATTCGACGCGAGTTCAGACAGTTCGAGAGCTCATGGTACGACGGTGACCGGATACGCTTGTCGAAAGATCGTATCGGACGCCTTGGATTTTTTACTGACACCACCGTTGATACAGTTGACATACCAGGCACACCCGATCAGGTTGACCTGAATGTGAACGTTGTCGAGAAGCCTACCGGTAGCGTAATGGTCGGCGCAGGTTTTTCCAGCAGCGAGAGAGTCACGCTGACAGGCTCGATCAATCAGGCGAATGCTTTTGGCAGTGGTAATAATATTGGTATTACCGTCAACACTAGCCGTATTTTCCGGACCATCTCGCTGTCGCATACCAATCCCTATTTCACCGATGATGGCGTCAGCCGCACCGTGGAAGTGTTTTTGCGAACTACACGGCCACCTTTGTACCTGACCGATGTGGATTTTCGCGTTGAGACACGCGGTGCGAATATGAGTTTTGGTATTCCGGTATCGGAACTCGACCGTGTGTTCGTTGGTGCAGGTGTGGAAAACACGCAGGTACAAACTTTCTCCAATAGTCCG
>JAIXXZ010000085.1 GCA_027490465.1 Oxalobacteraceae bacterium | reverse complement strand
GACTCCTTGGATGCCGCCTGCTCTGCGGCTTTTGTCTGCCGGTAAATTCTACTCGCAATAACCGGACCTTGCTAGCAAGGATATGGGGCTAAGCCCCTGATTCTTCAAGGCTTAAGTTCTTCTGGCGGGAGCGCCTCAGCCCGGCATGCGCAGACCTCTTCCCAGAAGGAAAATTTCCGAGGATTTATCCCGGCTGGCCTTGGGCTTCTTGGAACTGACCGTCTTGAAAGTCTGGCGAAATTTTTCGACGATCTGGCTATAGCCGCTGCCATTGAAACATTTGACGAGCAGGCACCCCGAAGGTTTCAAATGGGCGCAGGCAAAATCCAATGCCAGATCGATAATATCCTCGACCCGGGCGGCATCCGTGGCGCCAATGCCGGTCAGATTGGGTGCCATATCCGAGAGCACCAGGTCGAGCTTTCGGCCACCGACCGCGACTTCGAGCTCGTCCAGGACAGATTGCTCACGGAAATCCCCCAGGATGAAATGCACATCGGCCACGGGCTCCATGGGTAGCATGTCGAGGCCAATGATAGTGCCGTGTATGCCTCCGCCCTCCTTGCCCGCCAGCTTGCGGCGCGCATACTGGGCCCAGCTGCCCGGCGTGCATCCGAGATCCACAATGACCTGACCGGGCCGGATCAGTTTTTCCTCTTCGTCAATTTCCTGCAGCTTGAAGGCGGCTCGAGCGCGAAAGCCCTCTTTCTGGGCCAGCTTCACATAGGGATCATTGATATGGCCGTGCAGCCAGTTCTTGTTGACTTTGTTTTTTGACATTCACGTAGAATACCGCTTTTGAAAGTGGCTCATGCTGAAACTTACTCCCGCTCAGCGCAGTGATTTGCGCTCTCAGGCCCATGGCCTCGACCCTGTTGTCATGATTGGCGATAGCGGTCTCACACCCGCCGTTATGAAGGAAATTGATGCCAGCCTGAACGCTCACGGGCTGATCAAAATCCGTGTGCTCGGTGACGATCGTGATGCACGTGTCTCACACTACGAAAGCATCTGCGCCGATTTGGGCGCCGCTCCCGTTCAACATATCGGTAAATTGCTGGTGGTTTACCGACCCAAAAAAGAGCTGACGAAAGAAGTCAAAACCACGCGCGGCAAAGGTCTGCGCGAGGTTGTGATCGTCAAGACCAACCCGACCAAAAAACCCACCATCACCAAAGTGATGGTTAAGGGCAATGAGCGAGTGACCGCTGGCGGAAATATCAAGCGAGCGAAGACGAGACAAACAAGCAAGAAAAAACGGGCGTTGGGCGGCTAGACTCAAACAATGTCTCGGCTGCTTCAAACAGATCCGCAACGCTCGTTTCGACAGGCACCCTGGACCAGCATTTCCCCTGACTCGGCGCGGCATCCAGAAAAGCTAGCGCGCCTTCAGGACCAAAACGATGGCTGCCACGCTTTGCAAGAGGTAAATAACGCTGGCCACGCCATGAAGGACACCAAAGCGCATGCGCATGGCGTCATCCATCACCCCGCCTGCTTGTGCCGCTGCGGCACGTATCTCGGCCATGAAGGGCTGTAAACCGAAATATCCGACCACGACACAAATAAGCATACCAATCACGATGCGTGTACAAATGGTGCGCGATTGAAGCGTGGTGTCACTACGAAAAATAGCCAGAAGAAGAATCCCGCACGCCAACGATAGCCAAGCCTCTGCGCGGAACAGTGACCCAGCGATCGTACCGGCCAGCATTCGATCCGGGAGGGTTGCGAACAACAAAGGTGCGGCGAGATAACCCACGGTCCACAGGCTGCCAGCCCAAAAGGTGATGAGCAGCGTACGTGCCAGCCTCAGAAAATAAAATCTCATCGCCCGAGTGAATCTCAGATGTAATTCACCTCGATGATCTCGTAACCGCGCACACCGCCGGGTGCCTGCACCTCGACTTCGTCGCCAGCGTACTTGCCGATCAGTGCGCGCGCTATCGGCGAGCTGATCGAGATCTTCGATTGTTTCAGGTCGGCTTCATCATCGCCAACGATCTGATAGGTCACCTTGGCACCCGAATCCAGATCTTCCAGTGTGACGGTCGAAGCGAATACCACGCGACCTTCCGCATCAAGCAGCTTGGGATCAATAATCTGTGCGGCAGAGAGTTTGCCCTCGAGCTCGGCAATGCGTCCTTCGATGAAGCTTTGTCTTTCCTTGGCAGCATCGTACTCGGCGTTTTCCGACAAATCGCCTTGCGCGCGCGCTTCAGAGATGGCGTTGATAACTGCCGGACGCTCGTCATGCTTGAGACGCTGCAACTCGTCTTTCAACAGCTGCGCGCCATGGACGGTGAGAGGTACTGTGCTCATGGTGTTTTCGTTGGCAAGGTTAAAAGCACAGAGGCTGCGGAGCGCAGCCTCTGTACATGACATTGAATAAAAGAAGTTTAAACCATATTACCCAAGCGACGCATGCATCCCTTGCAAATCGTACACATGAAGCTCATTCAGGTGCGCCATGCCCTCCACCGCCGCCTTGGCGCCAGCGATGGTGGTGTACGTTGTCACGCGCGCTGCCAACGCGGATGTGCGGATAGTGCGCGAATCGTTGATCGCATTCCGCTTTTCCTCGACGGTATTTATTACCAGGGCAATCTCGTTATTCTTGATCATGTCGACGATATGCGGACGACCCTCGGCGACCTTGTTGATGATCTCGACTGGCACACCCGCTGCGGCGATGGCCGACGCAGTACCCTTGGTGGCCACAACCGTAAAGCCGATCTTCACAAGGTCGCGTGCGATCTCGACCGCGCGTGGCTTGTCGCTCGTCTTGACGGACAAGAAGACCTTGCCTGATTTCGGCAGGCGCACGCTTGCGCCCAGCTGCGACTTCACAAAAGCCTCACCGAAAGTACGACCCACGCCCATCACTTCGCCGGTCGATTTCATCTCGGGCCCGAGGATGGTATCCACACCCGGGAATTTCACGAAGGGGAACACGGCTTCCTTGACGCTGAAGTAAGGTGGCTCGACTTCATTTGCAATACCCTGACTTTTCAGCGATTGACCCACCATGCAGCGCGCTGCAATCTTGGCTAACTGCAGACCAGTCGCCTTGGAGACGTACGGTACCGTGCGCGATGCACGCGGATTGACTTCGAGGACATACACCACATCCTTCAGCACACCATCCACGGTTTGCTGCTGTACCGCGAACTGCACATTCATCAGGCCGACCACGTTGAGGCCTTTGGCCATCAGCGCAGTCTGGTGCTTGATTTCATCGACAGTCGCTTTGGACAACGAGTAAGGTGGCAATGAGCACGCCGAATCACCAGAGTGCACGCCCGCCTGTTCGATATGCTCCATCACGCCGCCAATAAAGGTGCGCTCGCCATCCGACAAACAGTCGACATCCACTTCGATCGCATCATTGAGAAAGCGATCCAGCAGAACGGGAGAATCATTCGACACCTTGACCGCCTCGCGCATGTAGCGCTCCAGATCGCGCTGCTCATGAACGATTTCCATCGCACGACCACCCAGCACATAGGAAGGTCGCACGACCAACGGATAGCCGATCTCTTGCGCGAGCTTGAGTGCTTCCTCTTCGGCACGAGCGGTACGATTGGGTGGCTGACGCAGACCCAGTTCGTTGAGCAGCTTCTGGAAGCGCTCGCGATCTTCGGCAGCATCAATCATGTCGGGCGAGGTACCAATAATGGGTACGCCATTCGCTTCCAGATCCAGCGCCAGCTTCAGGGGTGTCTGACCGCCGTATTGCACGATCACACCCACGGGCTTTTCTTTATCTACGATTTCGAGCACGTCTTCGAGCGTCAGTGGTTCGAAGTACAAGCGGTCGGAAGTGTCATAGTCTGTGGAGACAGTCTCGGGATTGCAGTTGACCATGATGGTTTCGTAACCATCTTCACGCATCGCAAACGCCGCATGCACGCAGCAATAATCGAATTCGATGCCCTGCCCGATACGGTTCGGTCCACCACCCAGCACCATGATTTTTTTGCGATCAGTGGGCCGTGATTCGCATTCTTCCTCGTAGGTTGAATACATATACGCCGTGCCTGTGGCGAATTCACCGGCGCAGGTATCGACGCGCTTGTAGACCGGGCGCACATTCATCATGCGACGCAGCTTGCGAATCTCGCGGTCTTCGACTTTGAGCAGCTTGGCCACACGGCGATCGGAGAACCCCTTGCGCTTGAGCGCCAGCAGCGTATCTTTGTCCAGCGATTTGAGATTCTGTTTTTCCAGCCACAATTCGATATCAACGATCTCCTTGATCTGCGCAAGAAACCAGGGATCAATCGATGTCAGCTGATGCACTTCTTCCAGCGTGAAGCCCTGTGCAAATGCGTCACCCACATACCAGATACGCTCAGGACCAGGCTCGCCCAGTTCTTCTTCGATGACTTCGCGGTCAGTGGTTTTTTCATTCATGCCATCGACGCCGACCTCGAGACCGCGCAGCGCTTTCTGGAAAGATTCCTGGAAGGTGCGACCAATCGCCATCACCTCACCCACTGACTTCATTTGCGTTGTCAGGTGGCTGTCGGCTGTCGGGAATTTTTCAAACGCGAAGCGGGGAATCTTTGTGACGACATAATCAATCGATGGCTCGAATGATGCCGGGGTGGCCCCACCCGTGATTTCGTTACGCAATTCATCCAGCGTAAAACCAACCGCGAGTTTGGCAGCAACTTTCGCAATCGGGAAACCGGTTGCCTTGGATGCGAGTGCTGATGAGCGCGATACACGCGGATTCATCTCAATCACGATCATCCGGCCGTCTTTGGGATTGACGGAAAACTGCACATTGGATCCACCAGTATCAACACCGATCTCACGCAGCACCGCCAGCGATGCATTACGCATGATCTGATATTCCTTGTCAGTCAGCGTTTGCGCGGGCGCGACCGTGATCGAGTCGCCGGTATGCACACCCATGGGATCCAGATTTTCGATAGAGCAGACGATGATGCAGTTATCGTTCTTGTCGCGAACGACTTCCATCTCGTATTCTTTCCAGCCCAGCAGTGACTCTTCGATCAGCAGCTCGTTGGTGGGCGATGCTTCCAGACCACGCTTGCAAATTGCTTCGAATTCTTCGGCGTTGTAGGCAATCCCGCCGCCCGATCCACCCATAGTGAACGACGGACGAATAATCGTAGGGAAACCCACTTCTTTTTGTACGGACCAGGCTTCTTCCATCGAATGAGCGATGCCGGAACGTGCAGAGCCCAAACCGATTTTGGTCATCGCATCCTTGAACTTGGAACGATCTTCGGCTTTGTCGATAGCTTCGGGCGTCGCGCCGATCAGCTCGCACTTGTATTTATCCAGCACGCCGTTACGCCACAGATCGAGCGCACAGTTCAGTGCGGTCTGGCCACCCATCGTGGGCAGGATTGCATCCGGGCGTTCTTTATCGATGATGCGTTCAACCACTTGCCAGGTGATGGGCTCAATGTAAGTGACATCGGCCATCTCGGGGTCGGTCATGATGGTGGCCGGATTACTGTTGACCAGAATGACTTTGTAGCCTTCCTCGCGCAAGGCCTTGCAAGCTTGCGCGCCGGAATAATCGAACTCACAGGCCTGACCAATGATGATCGGGCCAGCACCGATGATGAGAATGCTTTTGATATCGGTGCGCTTAGCCATTTTTGTGTTTCTCCATCATCGCCACGAAGCGGTCGAACAAAGGGGCGATGTCATGCGGACCGGGTGATGCCTCGGGGTGTCCCTGAAAGCAGAATGCAGGACGATCGGTACGCTCAAATCCTTGCAGCGATCCGTCAAACAAAGAGATATGGGTGACGCGGCAATTGGAAGGCAGCGTATCGGGATCGACCGCAAACCCATGATTCTGCGAGGTGATCATCACTTGTTTGGTATCGAGATCCTGTACCGGGTGATTGGCACCGTGATGACCGAATTTCATTTTCAGGGTCTTGGCGCCACTGGCCAGTGCCATGATTTGATGACCGAGGCAAATACCGAAAGTGGGCAGCCCCGCTTCGATCAGTTCGCGTGATGCCGCAATCGCGTAGTCGCAAGGCTGGGGATCACCGGGGCCATTCGACAGAAAAATGCCATCGGGCTTGTACGCCAGTGCATCGGCTGCCGTTGATTGCGCTGGCAGGACGGTGACTTTGCAGCCACGAGAAGCCAGCATGCGCAGGATGTTGTACTTCACACCGTAATCAAAGGCGACGACATGGAATTTGGGCTGGTCGAGCGTGCCATAACCCTGTCCGAGTTGCCATTCGGTCTGCGTCCACGCGTACGACTTGGTGGTGGAGACGACTTTGGCCAGATCCATACCGGACAGACCGGGGAAACCGCGCGCATGATCAAGTGCCGCATTGGCAGATGCCTTGGGGCCAGCCATGATGGCACCGCTCTGAGCGCCCTTTTCCCGCAATATGCGCGTGAGCTTGCGGGTGTCGATACCGGCAATGGCAATGATGTTTTGGGATTTCAGATAGTCGGGCAGGCTCTGCGTAGCGCGAAAATTCGACACCATCAGAGGCAAATCGCGAATCACCAGACCAGCAGCATGAATGCGGTCGGATTCAACGTCCTCGGGGTTGACGCCGGTATTGCCAATGTGGGGATAAGTCAGGGTGACGATCTGGCGGCTATAGCTGGGATCGGTCAGGATTTCCTGATAACCCGTCATTGCCGTATTGAAAACTACTTCTCCGCTGGTGTGGCCAGCAGCGCCAATGGACAGTCCTTGAAACACCGTGCCATCCGCGAGTGCTAGGAAGGCCGGCTGCGTGTTAGCCGTTAAAAATGGCGGCAAGAGAAACTCCTGTTTTGTGCCGCCACAACGGAATCCGGCCTTACCTTTCGCATGCGCAAGCCGCGTACGGGCGTGCGAATATCGGGCGAAGCTGGTGGGTATCGGTAGTTTTGCGCGGGCGGCGGGCTGATTTGGTTAAACCTTGCAATTATAGCGTGAAGCGCTATCCCCGGGCAACCTCGGCCCGCCATGCCGCATTTCAGCGAAGTGCCCGCTTACAAGCCCAGAGCGGCGATACCTGCTTTGGCGATCTGGGCATCCTCATTGGATTTCACGCCAGAAACGCCGACCGCACCTACACAGTCACCCGCCACCAGGATAGGCACGCCGCCTTCAAGCAAGCCATCAATATTAGGCGCTGACAAGAAGGAATAACGGCCATTGTTAATGATGTCTTCGTAGATTTTGGTCTCGCGAACGCCCAGCGCTGCGGTACGCGCTTTCGATGGCGCAATTGACGCCGATACGGGTGCTGCGCCATCCAGACGCTGCAGCCACAAGAGATTGCCGCCGTCATCCACGATCGCAATGGTGACCGCCCACTTGTTAGTCAAGGCTTCCTTTTCAGCGGCCGAGGCAATTTTTTTGACGTCTTCCAGCGTCAGAGCCTGTTTTGAGCGCATGTTGCTGCTTCCCTTCGATTTTGAAAAGGCTGGATTGTACGACAAGTTTATTTGGTAACTATGACAAAGGAAACGCTGAATAAATCCGACCGACCTTTGACAAGTACACATCCATCGCTTACAGTCCGCACGTTTGTTTGCCTTGGGGTTACTTTGATACGCTGGCCATACCAAATCAGCAAGACTGTGCGCAATATCGTGATCGTTGCGATGATTGCGACTGTATTGGTGTCCCCACCACCTGCAAGCGCAGAGCCTGAACAAGAGCAGTCCACCGTATTGGAAAAACTCAGCAGTTTCACCGACCGCGCTGCCCAAATTGCAATTGAAGCATTGTCACTGGTCGGCATACGCTACCGCTACGGCGGTAACTCACCTGAACAGGGTCTGGATTGCAGCGGTCTGGTTCGTTATGTTTTCAGGGAAGCCGGCGGCACTGACTTGCCGCGCACCTCGCAGGAAATGAGCCGCCGTGGCGAGCCCGTCGACAAACAAGATTTGCAGCCGGGCGATCTGGTGTTCTTCAACACTTTGAATCGTGCGTTCTCCCATGTCGGGATTTATCTCGGCAACAATCAATTCATTCACGCACCTTCCGCAGGACGCAATGTCCGCGTGGAGAATATGGACATGAATTATTGGAAGGCGCGTTTCAATGGCGCGCGGCGAGTGCTGGAAAACGAACCTGCACCCCGTTGAGGTTCAGTACCTTAACGATACATACCGGCACTCAAGGCCGCTCCCGCTTAGCCTTCAACCGTTGCTTGATCTCCCCTATCATCGCCGTGGTAGCGCGCTCGCCCGCCATGATCGCGACATTCCGCTGCTGAAAATCATTCCCCTTCATCGTCGCCAGCTCGGGGCGAATCACAACGTCCGCGTCCCGCAACTCGTACTGATTCAGGCTCTGCCCCATAATCGCGAAGGTTTGCAATAAAACCTCCAGCGTACCCGAAGCAGACTGCGCCTCTGGCTGCGCCGAGATATTCACCGCAATAACAAAATCCGCGCCCATCTTGCGCGCAAAACTCACCGGCACCGGCGACACGAGTCCACCATCGACATAATGCTTGCTACCAATGCGTACTGGCTGAAACAGACCCGGCACCGCAGATGAGGCCCGTACCGCTGAGCCCGTATTACCCCGTCTGAACAAAATCGCCTGCCCCGTATGCAAGTCCGTCGCGACAGCACCAAAGCTGATTTTGAGTTTTTCTATAGGCTGGTTATTAACCGCACGATTCACGTAAAGCTGTACCGCCTCCCCTTTAAGCACACCCGAGCTTTGTGAAAACAAGGGCACCGCCCAATCGGAAATCGCTGCCTCGTTCATCTCCAACGCCAGCTTTTGCAAGGCAAAGCCATTATTGCCAGCAGCGTAGAGCGCACCGACCAGACTGCCTGCACTCGTCCCCACCACGATGTCAGGAAAAATACCTTGTGCTTCCAAGGCCTTGATCACACCCACATGCGCAAAACCTCGCGCAGCACCACCTCCCAGGACGAGCGCGATTTTGATGGTGCGCGGCACGGATTCAGTGACAGGCGGGGTGGCTGGACGATCGCTTGCCTCCGAAGGTGCATCAGGCACCGTGGTCGATACCACCGGCGGCGGTGGCAGCGTCTGACAAGCAGATAGGATAAGGGCCGCGATCAGCAGCAGTGCTGATTGACTGAGCGAGAATGGTTTGCTGAATTTAAACATTGCCCTATTCTAAACGGCGCGACCTGGTATCAGGCGCCTGCTTGCCGCGAGAGCAAGAAGATCCGACATATCAAGAACCTGTGATCTCTTGGCTTTGAAAGCCATTGATGAGGTCGATGAAGGCTTTTGCACCACGTGAACGGTACATAGCAAACCTCAAGAGCACGCCGGTGGCTGCTCACCACGGACTTAACGAACAAGATCCCCAATTGATGTAGCGTTCGATGCGGGGTCTGGCGTATTTAGGTGGTGAGCAGCGATCACGTCGCTGCCGCGTCAGTGCCCAAAACGCAATCCCCGTCACGCAGGCTACCAAGCTTACGACCATCCAGAAACCATGCGCATGATCGGCCAGCGGAATACCCGCCACGTTCATGCCAAACAAGCCTGCAATCATGTTGATGGGCAGCGCCATCACGGTGAACACGGTCAGTGTGTACAGACTCCGGCTGTTACGCTCATTGACCATGGCTGCGATTTCTTCCTGCAAGAGCTTGATACGCTCCTGCAGCGAAGCCATATCGACCAGCACGGCAGAAAATTCCTCGCTGGATTGTCTCAGGTCCTGCAAATCAAGTTCATCAATCCAATGCGGCGGGCGCTGCAGCAATCGAAACAGTGCGGCTGGTTCAGGCGCCATCAGGCGCTGCAAGCGCACCAGCACCCGGCGCAAATTACCCAGGTTCGCACGCTTGTAGTTCGGTCGCTCGGCGAGCAAATCATCTTCAATTTTATCGACACGACTCACGGTTTCACGAACGATGCCTATAAGTACATCGGCCTGGTCGCGCAGCAAATGGGAAAGCAACTCAAAACTGGTGGTGATTTTTTCACCTGAATTAACAGCCTGCCGCAGACGATCGATAGATTTCAACGACTTGCGACGACCACTGATCACCAGCGTCGGTGTCACCCAGAGCCAGACGGTAGAAATTTCTGAGGGGTCAAATGAAAATCCATGAAGCACATCATTCACAACCGCAATCAGACCATTATCGATTTGCTCAATCCGCGTCGATCTGAGACCGGAATTCCATGCCTCAAAATATTCCTCAGGCAGATTCAGGTTGGTGCGCAGCCATTTTTCGGTCGTGGCCTGGCTGAGATTGAAATGCAGCCATAGGAAACCATCGGCGGGTGTCTCGGGGGAGGACGACAAAGTATCCGGCAGCATTGCGGTGTCGATCTGACTGCCGAGCCCATCCGATGTGAAACGATAGCCCCAGACGAGGCCGGTTTGGTTGGACAAAATATCTTTGAAAGTGTCTAAAGCCATGGGGTAGATAGGTGCGAAAAAAAACGCCCCCGTAGGGGCGTTTTGATCAATCAAATCGGATTAGAAATTGATTTGAGTTCGAACAGATACGACTGTCTCGCTATTAGTTGTGCTGGAGTTTTGGGCTGTGTCCAAAGCTTCAACGGCGGTAGCAAAATTTGTTTGCGCCACATTAAACATGATTCTGGCATTAGGATTAAGGATCCAATTAACAGCTAACGTTACTGTATTAGCTTTAGCGGAATTTTGTGCCCGAGTTAAGTTAATTCCGCTTGAAGAAAGCCCCCCCGTACCGAGCACCGTATCGGAAGCATCATATGAGGAGAAACGCAAACCAAGCTGCCATGCGCCGCCTCCATTCCCATAAACGAAATTCGATTTTGGTCTAATGCCTGAAAACGCACCAGTTTTATAGGCATCAGCCCAGCTTTCACCAGTTACGTTGTACATAAATTCCGCATATAAAGTCTTGGCCCTAACATCGATAGAAGCACTCGTTGTAGCAACTCCAGCTTCAGTGCTGTAGTTAATGCTTGGGTGGGTTGCGTCACGGTTTGTTATTGCATACTCAGACTGGAACTTATATGGACCTGTCGCTAATGCCAGCTCCAGACCGCCCATCAATTGAGTCACGTTTGCGGCGTTGTTTGCTAATGCGTTATAGTCTCCAGCCACACCGCTATTACCGATTTTGTCGCCACCAATCTGCGCTCTGTAGCTATTCGCCAATCCACGGTTCTCGGACCTGAAAGCCAAAATCGTGGCGCGGGTACTAGTACTGGGAATGTTTTGTGTATTCCCACTAGTGGTCGGGACCACCTGATACTTACCACCGGTGGCACCAAAACCAAAGTGTAATACTCGGTCAGCAATATTGTTCAGCTCAGCAAAGTTCGCTGTCATTCGCGCTGCAACCATACCGCCCATATTTGACTCGTTTGTGACTGGGTCAAAACCCTGTTGATAAAGGGATGCCCCATAGGTAAAACCTTTTTGCGGCTCACCGTGAATCATCGCGCCCAACTGCTTGCCTGGAATAAGTTGGTTAACATAAGATCGTTCCATAAAATCTATGCTGTTCGAGCTGGTGAGCTCTTCGAGCGAAAATGGCTGCTTGAAACGACCAACCCGAACCTGAGCATCTTTATTGAAACCGTAGTTCATCCACGCGGTATCGATTATGTTTGTAGAGGAACCCACCGCATTAGCGACGATTTCGTAGTTGATATCTTTAAAAATCTTGCCATTGAGGCCAATACGTGCGCGGCGTAACTCAAAGTTGTCACCCAAAGAAGCGGTATCACGATCAGTGATCGAATCGAGGGCTGTGCTTTTCATTCTGGCATCGAAGTGAACCCGACCAGTCAGGTTAATCGTGTGGTCACCATTGTTTGAGGTCAATCCAAAACCGCTCTCACTCACCGCACCATCCTTGTCGCGCTTCTGCATAAACTTCACCGACTTGGTGACATCATCATCGAGACGCTTGTTTTTGAACTCTTTGTTCTCAGCCTTATCTGCGTTGTCTTTCATGAACTGGTCATAGTCCTGCTGTGTGATAACACCTTTCTTCAGCATCAGGTCCAGCAAAACTTTGACATCATCATCAGCAAACGCAGGCGCAGCCAGCGTGGCGCAGACCGTGGCGACGGCGACAGCCACACGTTTGGCAGCCATCAGACCGGTGGGGGTTTTGTTCATTCGATTTCTCCATTAATTAAACAAACGCAATCAAGCATCAGATGCAGCCGGACCGCGCCGCAGACTTCAATTACTGGGCGCGATTATTTCCAGCAATTTTTTCAACTTGATGACAGGACAGTACAAACTGACCGATAATCACCCCTGTGCCAAAAAACAACATTTGCGCTGACGATAAAACCCCTTGATGAGACAACTGTCATCAAAGAGTCATATTCAGCGTTTACTGTTTCTGGTTTTGCAAAGTTAACTGAGGGGATTGGAAGATATGCTGGCTGCGATCGACCTTGGGTCGAACAGCTTCAGACTCCACATCGGCACCTTTGACGGTGAACAAATCCGCATCGTCAATAGCGCGCGTGAGCCGGTCCGGCTGGGTGCGGGGCTGGATGAACGGGGTAATCTGACGGTGTCGGCGATGCAAGCTGCCGTGGCCTGCCTCTCCCGCTTTTCCGAAATCCTCCAGGCCACACCGCTGACCCGAGTGCGCGTGGTGGCGACCAATACCGTGCGCATTGCCCGCAATGCCCGCACTTTCCTGCAAATCGCCGAAAAGGCCATTGGCTACCCTATCGAAGTCATCTCCGGCGAAGAAGAAGGCCGGCTGATCTATATGGGCGTGGCCTGCGCGCTGGATGACGCATCCGAGCGGCGGCTGGTGATCGATATCGGTGGTGGCTCAACCGAGCTGGTCTTGGGTCAGGGCAGCGACATCGAAGAAGTCGAATCCTTTGGGATTGGCACGGTCTCCACCGCGTTACGGTTTTTTGGTGGCCAGAAAATTACCGAGCAGGCCTTTGAGTCGGCAATTCTCAAGGCACGAAGCTATTTTGAAGATGGAATGAAGCCTTTCCATCCCCGGCTCTGGAATGTCGCTTACGGCTCCTCCGGCACGATGCGCACAATCGCAGACGTGATCGAAAAGAACGCCATCGGGGATTACACGCTCTCGCTCAGAAACCTGCGCGCGCTCAAGGACTGGCTGATTGCCTGCGGGCGTCAGGACAGCATAGATCTGGTGGGCGTCAAGCCCGAGCGCATCAGTGTGATTCTGGGGGGCTTGCCGGTGCTGATCGGCCTGTCTGAAGAGCTCGGTCTCAAACAGTTGTGGCCTATTGAGGCGGGTTTGCGCATGGGTGTTCTGTGGGACCTGCATCTGCGCTCACGCAGCAAGGACAGGCGCCGTGAATCCATCAAGCGTTTCCTGCGCCGACACGGCGTAGACGAGCAGCGTGCCGCAGCAGCCAAGTCCAATGCCCGAACGCTGTATTCGCAGCTCAATCCCGAAGACGAAGAACTCACCCGCATGGTCAGTTGGGCCGCTCAGATTCATGAGGTCGGTATGGTGGTATCCCACACGGGTTTCCACAAACACGGCGCCTATCTTGCGCTGCATGCCGATCTGCCCGGATTTACGCAGCATGAACAAGAAGTGCTCAGCACGCTGGTGCTGGCCCAGAAAGGCAATCTGCGCAAAGTCAGTGATACGATTGCCGACCCCAACCTGGCGAAAGCTGTTCTGGCGCTGAGACTGGGCATTATCTTCATGCACGCGCGCATCAATCCCGCAGAAGAAGACATCAAGCTGCGCATGCGTCAGCGCATTGATCTTGAACTCCCCAAGGGCACCCTCTCCGTTCACCCGACGCTGGCATATTGGCTGGGCAAAGAGCAAGCCAATTGGGAAGAAATCGGTATTGATTTTCTGGTGCGGCCCTTGGTTTGACCCAAGCGTCTGTCGCGGCAGGGCACTGGCGGCGCTGCACTATCTCGCCGTACAGGCAGACTGTCTTCGTCGGAGCGCCTTGCCACTGGCCTACCGAGGCAGTCTCTAAGCACGGTGGGTTGTTGCGTCAAAAATGCATCATCGCTGTATCAACTGACACCGACGGGCAAATTTCAGAAGCTGCAGGCGTCATTCTTTCCGACGAAATGCAGATCTGCAAATCCGGCACGTGCTTTCTCACCCGTGTTATCAGTATCAGAGGCAATCGCCACCAGGATAGGCTTTGCCTTGTCACTGCCAAAGGTGCGAATCACATCGTCCCTGACATCGACACGCTCGGTCACCCAGCGGCCAAGTTCGTTACTACCCGTTCGACGCACAATCATCTGCGCACGATCGGTATAGGCGTTCGGCAGGCGCGTATCAACTGCGTGGCGGTTATCCCACACATAATTGATCGCCGCGTCCGGCACACGATCGCCAAAAAGCGCGCGGGCCACGGACAGCGCAGCCTTATCCGTAAAACTCAGCGCCTCCGAAGGTAAAGCGAACGCAATGTAGACGCGTGCTGCATAGTCATCGCCTTGGCGGCGTTTCATGTCCGCTTTTTTCAAGACATCTTCGGTGCGCCAGCGCCAGCACAAAACAGGCGTCGCTGTCAGGTCCACCTCCACTTTTCGGCCCAGCAAGGCCATGCTGCGGTTGGCCTGCGATTCAATCGCATGCACACCATCCCAGTACAGAGGACGGTACTGCGTTGCGGATACGTTCTTTTCCAGCTGAATCACTTGCCATGGGGGCGGCAAAGCAGCCAGATTGGTATCGAAGCGGCCTATGCTGACCTCGGGCGCTCCCGCTACCACCACTGCCGGTAAACACAGGAGCAGCGCAGATACGCGCTTGCGTAAAATGGCCAAAAA
Source organism: Oxalobacteraceae bacterium (assembly GCA_027490465.1). GTDB lineage: Bacteria > Pseudomonadota > Gammaproteobacteria > Burkholderiales > Burkholderiaceae_D > Pernthalerella. The sequence continues at coordinate 50,036 of JAIXXZ010000085.1, read as the reverse complement.
CATCGAACGCACGATACCGCCTCTACTGTTCACTTACAAAAGAACAGGACAACTCTGCCCACCATCAAGCAAAAACACCTCAGTGTCGGAAAACACCAGCAGCGCATGCGTTGTTGTTGCAAGACGCTGAATCTCGGGGGGCGTAAACTCCAGACTCAGAGAATCGTAGATGAAATCGATACTGGCCTGCACAACATCGCGCGCAGCATAGGCCAGCGTCACATTGCAATCAAGCGATATGATGGATAAAGCCTGTTGCGATCTGATTTGAGACAGCACCAGATTACCCGCGTAGTCCGCTCCGGCCACCAGTAACAGCACTGAATGTTGTGGCAACACGCCACGCTGCCACAAGACTTCGCACTCGGCGAGATACGGCGACAGCCAATCGGTGTGAACCAAAGTCTGACGCTGTGGCTGATTTGTGAAAATATCTCTGGCATCCATAGGCAAAATGCTCGCTGTTGAAGTCAGTGCGCTGCCTCTCAGGAGAACGCTGCGCTGACCCGGAGGCACCCAAAACTATGCACAAAAGAGCTTATTGGGCAAATATTTAATCATGGTGACAAGCACTTGACATACGCCTGTCATCTGGAATTCACAGATTTGTGATCCAATCGTAAAAAAAGCATCTATTTCCGGAGATATCAAGTGCGTGATCTTTCGTCTACTACTGCGCCCGCCGCGGACGATACTGCGGCATCACCCGACTTTGACAGCGTGCTCGCCGCACGCCTGTCCCGCCGCAGCCTGCTCAAGGGCAGTCTGGCCACGGCAGCCACGACCTACTTGGGTAGCAGTCTGAGTCTGTCGGCCAGCGGCGATGTGCAGGCCGCTGCGCGTGCACTAAAACTCAATTTTCAGGCGATACCCAAAAGTATTGATGACAAGATCGCCATCGCCAATGGCTATCAATGGCGGGTGTTGGTGGCGACAGGTGATCCATTGGCATCCGATGTTCCCGCTTATGCCAACGATGGCAGCGATGAAGCTGGCAGCTTTACCCGGCGTGCGGGTGATCATCATGATGGCATGCACTTCTTCGGCATGAGCCAATCTGCGCGCTGGGATGCGCAGCGTGCAGAGCGTGGCCTGCTCTGCATTAATCATGAAGCGGTGACTGCTGCATTTCTGCATCCGCAGGGCGAAACCGTTGCTGATGGCAAGCGGATATCCGAAGATGAGGTCATGAAAGAGATGCTGGCGCATGGCGTATCGATTGTCGAAGTGCGACGGCATCAGGGTAGTTACGTCACACAACAGGATTCACCCCTGAACCGCCGCATCACGCCGTTCACTGACATGGAGCTCACCGGTCCCGCGGCGCGCAGCCCGCAACTGATCACCAAGTACTCCATCACTGGCACCCGCACCCGTGGCACGATCGCCAATTGCGCGAACGGTCACACGCCCTGGGGCACCTACCTCACCTGCGAAGAAAACTGGGCAGGATTTTTCAAGCGCGGTGAATCTGACAACGCCAAACGCAGCGCAAAAGAACTGGCCGCGCTGCGTCGTTATGGCATCGAGGGTAAGGGCAAGCATTTCTGGGCAAGCGTGCAACCCGACACGGCAGATCAGCGCTTCGGTCGCTGGCATGCAGCTGTCACTGGTACCTCCAACAATGGCAGTGATGATTACCGTAACGTCGCCAATACCTTTGGCTGGGTCGTTGAAATCGATCCTTTTTCACCCACCGCCAGCCCCAAAAAACGAACGGCATTGGGCCGTTTCGCCCATGAGGGTGCCTGGCCCGGCCCGGTGATTCCCGGGCAGCCTCTGGTCTGGTACATGGGCTGCGATGCGCGCAATGAGTACATCTACAAATACGTCTCAACCGCCGTGTGGGATCCCAGCGATGCCAAGCGCGGGCTGGCAGCGGGCGACAAATATCTGAACGAAGGCAAGCTCTACGCCGCGCGTTTCAATGCTGACGGTACGGGCGACTGGCTGGAGTTGAAATTCGGCCTGAACAACATCGACGTCAATTACGCCAACTATGCCTTCAGTGATCAGGCCGATGTGCTGATTCATGCGCGTCTGGCCGCCGATGCCGCGGGTGCTACTCGCATGGACAGGCCTGAGTGGGGTGCAGTCAATCCGCACAATGGCGAGGTCTATATGACTCTGACCTACAATCCCTCGCGCACGCTCGATCAGATCGATGCCGCCAACCCACGCGTCTACAACGACACGCATGCGGGCGACTCCGGCAAAACCAAAGGCAAAGGCAATGGCAAGGGCAACGTCAATGGCCACATCATTCGCTGGGCCGAGCAGGATGGTCGAGTGGCTGCAACAAAATTTCAGTGGGATGTGTTTCTGTTTGCTGCACGCTGCAGCGCAGATCCACAGCACATCAATTTGTCCGGACTGACCGCCGACAATGACTTCTCCAGCCCGGATGGCCTGTGGTTTGCGCGTAGCGGCTTGCTCTGGATAGAAACCGATGATCATGCGTATCGCGATGCCAGCAACTGCATGCTGCTGGCCGCGATACCTGGCAAGGTGGGTGACGGTGGTGCACGTACCATCGTCAATCGCGAAGAAGACAAAGAACGTCCCATGACAACGCATATCGGCAAAGCGGCGGAGGCGTCCTCGCTACGTCGTTTTCTGGTGGGGCCTGTCGATTGCGAAATCACTGGCCTGGCCGAATCACCTGACGGACGCGCACTGTTCATCAACGTTCAGCATCCGGGCGAAACCACCAACGGTAAAGAATTCAACATAGCTGATCCTGCGAGTTATCTGAGTCACTGGCCTGACGGTGAAAAAGCACGGCCACGATCTGCCACCATTGTTATCACACGCAAAGATGGTGGACTCATCGGTGCTGATCTCGTATAACAATAGCGCTTGTCATCGAACTGCAATCTAACCGTCATTGTGTTGCATTAATCAGTCGTTACGCTTCTTGTATTACAACAAGGAGGAAGAACGATGCGACTGATGACCGTCGGTACGGATTCAACCCCGAACTTTCCCAAACTCTCACTGAGTCTGGCCAGCACGCCAGAGGAAGTTCGTGAAGTTCAGCGCCTGCGCTACAAAGTCTTTGTCGAGGCCATGGGTCTCGACACTCTGCAAAATCACGAAGGACTCGAGAAAGACGAGTTTGACGATTTCTGTGATCATCTGATCGTCCGTGATACCCACACCCTGAAAGTCGTTGGTACTTACCGCGTTCTGGGGCAACGCGGTCTTCAACATACCCGCAACTTTTACTCCGAGAGCGAATTTGATTTGAGTCGCCTGGCGCATCTGCGTACCCGCATTCTCGAAGCAGGTCGCGCCTGCATCCATCCCGACTATCGCAGCGGTGGCGTCATCATGATGCTCTGGGCGGGTCTCGCTGCCTGCATGCGCAGAGAAAAAGCAGACTACCTGATCGGCTGCGCAAGTGTCAGCCTGGCAGATGGCGGTAACACGATCAACAGTATCTACAGACAACTCGCAGACGAACATCTCGCGCCGCCTGAATACCGTGTCACACCCCGACTGCCCTTCCCTTTGCATGAGGAGGCGCTCGCCAGCAAAGCCTCGCTGCCACCGTTGATCAAAGGCTATCTGCGCAGTGGCGCATGGATAGGTGGCGAACCGGCATGGGATCCGGATTTTCATAGCGCCGACCTGTTCATGATGCTGCCGCTGCAGCGACTCGACAGCCGCTATGCCAGACACTATCTCAAAGAAATGGAGAGCGCGTGAACGCGAGAGACTACTTCATGAGTGCAGGAAAAAAATCCAAAAACCCTCTCAAGAAACCCAAGCCTTTACGCTTCAACACAATCTGGATTTCCGATGTTCACCTGGGCACCAGTGGATGTCAGGCGGGTCGTCTGCTGGAATTTCTGAAAGCGACCGAATCGGACGTACTCTATCTGGTCGGTGACATTGTCGATGGCTGGCAACTGAAACGGCGCTGGTACTGGCATCAGACACACAATGATGTGGTGCAGCTGGTACTCAAAAAAGCCAAAAAAGGCACGAAGGTGATTTTCGTTCCGGGTAATCACGATGAGGCGATACGTCAATTCATCGGGCTGGATTTTGGTGGCATCAAGATTCGCGATGAACTGATCCATACCTGTGCCAATGGCAAACGCATGCTGGTGTTACATGGCGACCGATTTGATGGGGTGATCGCCTGCGCCAAGTGGCTCGCCTATGTCGGTGACTCGCTGTACACCATGATCCTGAAGTTCAATCAGTATTACAACGCCTGGCGCGCACGCTCTGGCCTGCCCTACTGGTCGCTGTCGCAGTATCTCAAGCTCAAAGTCAAAAATGCCGTGAGCTACATCACCTCTTTCGAAACAGCGCTGGCTGAAGAAGCCAAGAAGCAAGGCGTCGACGGCGTTATCTGCGGCCATATACACAAGGCTGAAATTCGCGAGATCGACGGTATCCTTTACTGCAACGATGGTGACTGGGTCGAGAGTCTGTCTGCGCTGGTCGAGGAAGCCAGCGGCGAGCTGCGTCTGATCGACTGGCATGAAGTGATGCTGCGCTGGGAGCAATCGCAATTTGTGCGTATTGAAGAAGATGCCTGCGCGGTGCCCGCATGAGCGCCGTCATCCAACGTCAGGAACTTCATCTCCTCGGCAAGTCCGACTTCCTCTGCCCTGTCCATCCTTTGCATCACGCCAGCAATGAGCAAAGGCGATTGTTGCTGGTGTCGGTATCGGCAGGGAATGGTCATGTACGCGCCGCACAGGCCATCGCAGCGCATGCATGGCGCGATTTTCCGCAGCTGCGTCTGCAGCACATTGACATGATGCAGATCGTGCCGACCCTGTTTCGCAAGTTGTACAGCGATCTGTACATGAAGCTGGCCAGTGGTCTGCCGGAAGCCTGGGGATGGCTCTACCGAAAAACTGATTGTGAGCCGGGTCATAGTCTCAGCGGACGCCTGCGTCGGGGCATACAGCGCTTGTGCTCGCAACGACTATTTCAGGAAATCAATCGTTTCAAGCCTGATGTCATCATCTGCACGCATTTTCTGCCTGCTGAAGTTCTCGCGACGTCCATCATGGAAAAACGTCTTGATTGCGAGGTCTGGGTACAGGTGACCGACTTTGACTTGCACCAGATGTGGCTGCATCCCGGCATCAGTGGCTATTTCGTCGCAAATGAAGAATTGGCATTCCGCCTGCACCGTCAAGGTGTGCCGCGCAAAGATATTGTGGTCAGCGGTATCCCTCTGATGCCCGTCTTCACCACCCGCCCCGATCGATCCGAGGCAGCGGCAAGACTGTCACTGAATCCGGCCCGCTTCACTATACTCTTGATGGGCGGTGGCGCAGGCATCGGCATGGATCCGATCTGGATCACCGAGCTACTCAAGACAGAGCCGCAGCTGCAGGTGATCGTCATGACCGGCAAAAATTTAGCGCTGCGTGAAGCACTGGTCAGCTTGGAGCACGAGTATGCAGACCAGCTGCGAGTGATCGGCTTTACCGAGGATGTTGCCACGCTGATGATGGCGGCTGATCTGGCCATCACCAAGCCAGGCGGACTGAGTACCTCGGAGTGTCTGGTTTGTGGCTTGCCGATGTTGCTGGTCAATCCTATCCCCGGACAAGAGGAGCGTAATGCCGCTTTTCTGATGCAGGAAGGCGTGGCCCAGCGCGCAGATGATCCTCTGACGCTGCAATTTCGTCTGCAAAAGCTGCTCTCGGATCCGGAACGTTTGGCCTCGATGCGGCAGCGTGCAATCGCACTGGGAAAACCACAAGCTGCTCACCAGGTACTTGGACGCATCGCATGAATGCACCTATTGAAACACTAATACCTTTCATCAGCACCGTCCTGTTCGTGCTGATCCTGGGATTTTTTTTCGCGAAACTGGAAATTGCGATTGAAGGTGATTCCGGTTGGGCCGCCAATCTGCCGACCTGGCGTATCGAGCATCATTGGCTACTGGATCTGTTCTGGGGTGGACGTGCCATGACGGGATATCACGCCTGGGCATTTTCACTGGTGGCGCTGTTCTTTCACTTCCCGCTGATATTTGGTGGTGATTACAGCTGGGCTTTGGAGCAGCGCGTGCTCGGTGCCATCATGCTGTTCTGGGTAACGGAAGATTTTTTATGGTTTGTGCTGAATCCAGATTTTGGCTTGCGCCGCTTTGCCAAAACGCATGCGGGATGGCACAAGCACTGGGTTGCTGGCGCACCGGTGGAATACTGGATTTTTACGCCCTTGGGGTTTGCCTTGCTCTGGCAATCCTATCAATGAACGTGATAGGTCAATCAATAAAAAATTCCGGCGCGAGCACTGCTTTGAGAAATATCTCATTACCATCCACTCGATCACGACTGGCAATCCACCAAGCGTTGGATTTTTTGATGGTCCAACTCTGCTCCTCACCCGTTAGCAGCAAGGAAGCCAATTCACCCAGCCAGGGTTGATGCCCGATCACCATGACCGGGCGCCGACTTGCGGGCCATCCGGTGGCATCAAGTACCTCGGTCGCGCTGGCTTGCGGGCCGATGGCATCGACGATTTTATATTTGCGACCGAGCGCGTCTGCGGTTTGCAGTGTACGCGTCGTGGGGCTGCAAAGAATACGACAGCCCTCAGGCAAACTGCGGTCGAGCCAGGCACCCATGCGCGCGGCTTGCTTGCGACCATGAGGTGTCAACTCACGTCCTTCATCGGGCTCACCGACTTCCGCTTGCGCATGTCGCCAGAGGATGATGTCCATTACCGTCCCAATGTCTGCATCAGAAATTCCTGTGCGCTGAAGCCTGCCTGATCGGATCGTGGACGACGTCGATGATAGCTTCCGTCAGCATCGAGCTCCCAGGAATTCAGGTTGTCTTTCAGGTAGGGTTGCAAGCCCTCCTGCATCACACGCTTCTTCAGCGTCTTGTCGAGTACGGGAAATGCAACTTCGACCCGGCGGAACAGGTTCCGGTTCATCCAGTCTGCACTGGCCAGATACAAGTCATCTTGCCCGTCATTGTGAAAACAGAAAATACGGCTGTGCTCAAGAAATCTTCCAACAATCGAGCGCACCCGAATATTCTCGGACAAGCCCTCAACACCAGGGCGCAGTACGCACGCACCACGCACGATGAGGTCAATTTTGACGCCGGCACGCGATGCCTCATAGAGCGCCTGAATGATAGACGCATCCTGTAGCGCATTCATTTTCGCAGTGATGTGGGCGCTACGACCCTCACTGGCGATCTGTGTTTCTTTCTGGATCGCCTTGATTAATTCTTTATTCAAATCAAAAGGCGCAACCCACAAATGCGTCAGGCGTTTAGGGCGTGTCAGGCTGGTGAGATTAATGAAGACTTCGTTCACATCGCGCGCCATCGCCTGATTGGCCGTCAGCAAACCAAAGTCGGTATAAAACTTGGTGGTCGTTGGATGATAATTTCCGGTACCCAGGTGCGCATAGAGCCGCAGCTTTCCTTCTTCCCGGCGTATCACCATCGCCATTTTTGCATGCGTCTTCAACCCGACAATGCCGTACACGACTTGCGCACCGACCTTCTCCAGTTTGTCAGCCCAGTTGATGTTCGCTTCTTCATCAAAGCGTGCCATCAGTTCGACAATGACAGTCACTTCTTTACCGTTGCGGGCTGCGGCAATCAATGCCTCCATAAGCGCGGAGTTCATGCCGGTACGATAAATCGTTTGCTTGATGGCGACCACATTCGGATCTTCCGCTGCGGAACGAATAAATTCGATGACGGGCTGAAATGACTCGAACGGATGATGCAGCAGGATATCGTTTTCCGCGATCATGGCAAACAGATCGTGGTTCTCAGACAGGCTCACGGACAGTGCTGGTGAAAACGGTGCAAATCTGAGGCCGGGTCTGGATGCATAATCAATCAGCTCGTTGAGTCTGACCATATTTACCGGTCCGTCTACACGATAGAGAAACTCCGGCGAAATCACGAACTGCTCCAGCAAAAATTGCGCGAGATGTTCCGGACAATTTTGCGCAACCTCAAGACGTACAGCGAAACCGAAATGTCGCGTCTGCAGCTCACCCTTCAATGCCTGACGCAGGTTTTTGACTTCTTCCTCGTCCACCCACAGATCACTGTCGCGAGTCACACGGAATTGTGAAAATCCCATGACTTCGCGCCCCGGGAACATGTCTGCGATATGCGCGTGTATCACCGACGACAGCAGACAGTAGGCATCCGAATCACTGGCAGTGTTGGAGGGTAGCTTTATTACCCGCGGTAAAACGCGCGGTGCCTTGATGACGGCAATCGATGTACCTCGACCGAAAGCATCCTTGCCAGCCAGCTCAACAATGAAATTCAGGCTTTTGTTGACGATCTGAGGAAATGGATGGGCCGGATCCAGCACGATGGGGGTGAGCAGCGGGCGCACTTCCTTCTCGAAAAAATCTCGTACCCAATGTCTTTGCGCCTCATCGCGATCGACGTGCCGAAGCAGCTGTATCCCTTCGGCGGCCAAGGCGGGGAGAACTTGGTCATTCAACACCGCATACTGCTGTCCAACCAGCGCTTTGCAAGAGTCCGTGACCTCAGCCAAGCCTGGCAGCGACACCGGATGCGTTATGCCATGGTTTTCGCGAACCCGCGCAATCAGACTGGCAATGCGCACTTCAAAGAATTCGTCCAGATTGCTGCTGACAATACACAGATACTTCAGGCGCTCCAGTAATGGGATACTCGCATCCTCAGCCTGAGCCAGCACGCGACGGTTGAACGCGAGCATGGACAGCTCCCGATTCAGCAGGGAACCGGCCGTCGCGCTGGCTGCGGCCTCGTCAGCCTCGCTCATGGCGCTGGCCGGCCTGACTTTTCTGGTGGCATTCATGAAAGCAGTGTAGGCAGACGGTGTGACTGTTTCATGACAATAATGTTTCCTTATTGGAAGTTTCCTGTCATGCAGCTGACACAAAGGACCTTTATAGTTCGCCAAGTTGTTTTGTCCCCACCCCATAAAAGCGAGGAGTCTTCATGCGTAAGTTGCAATTTATTAAAGGCGTCGTCGGCGTAGCAGCGGGTCTCGTCATGGCCGTTTCCGCTCAGGCTGCCGACATTACCGGTGCCGGCGCCACCTTCCCCTACCCAATTTACTCCAAATGGGCAGAAGCGTACAAAGCTGCGACAGGCATTGGTCTGAACTATCAGTCCATCGGTTCCGGCGGCGGCGTCAAGCAAATCAAAGCCAAGACCGTCGATTTCGGTGCTTCCGACAGACCCCTGCCAATCGAAGAACTTGAAAAAGAAGGTTTGATACAGTTCCCAGCCATCATCGGCGGTGTGGTGCCGGTTATGAACCTGGACGGCGTTGCGCCGGGCCAGATGAAACTCACTGCCGACATCATCGCAGGCATTCACCTTGGCAAAATCAGCAAGTGGAATGATGCGGCGATCGTGGCGCTGAACCCGGACCTGAAGCTGCCTGCTTTGGCGATCACGGTGGTTCACCGCGCTGACAGCTCGGGTACGACCTTCCTCTGGACAGATTACTTGTCCAAGGCAAATGCCGACTTCAAATCTGTTGTAGGCGCGAACACTGCGGTCAAATGGCCAACCGGTGTAGGTGGCAAAGGCAATGAAGGCGTTGCAGCCAATGTTCAGCGTATCAAAGGCGCCTTTGGTTATGTTGAGTATGCTTACGCAAAAAAGAACAAGATCACCCATGCGCAGTTGAAGAACCGTGACGGTGAATTTGTTCAGCCTGATGACGAGACCTTCAAAGCAGCTGCATCCAATGGTGACTGGGTCAATACGCCCGGCATGGCAGTGGTCCTGACCAATCAGCCTGGCAAGAACAGCTGGCCAGCAACAGGTGCATCCTTCATCATCATGCACAAGGCTCAACCCGATGCGCTGACTGGTCGTGCAGTACTGAAATTCTTTGACTGGGCCTACAAGAACGGCGCTGGCATGGCTACCGAACTGGATTACGTTCCAATGCCCCCAAGCACCCAGAAGCTGGTTCACGACTTGTGGAAAGCACAACTCAAGGATCCAAACGGTAAAGCGATCTGGTAATACTGATTTACACATCTCCAGGTGTTTTAGCCCGCTTCGGCGGGCTTTTTTTCGACTCTGAGCTTGCCTTTGGCTATTCGACTTGCTGTCTTGCGATCCCGGATGCATCCGCATGAGCAGATGAACCGCGCCGATTTGTCGGCACTTACTTCATCTTTTCAATGATCAAGCAAGATGAGTAGTCGGCTATCGGAGATGGCGCTAAAAATACTGTGCTCTTATGCCGGCACGGCGATAACTATCGGTATCATGCGGCAGCCGCTTCCGGAATCTCATGACGAGTTGGAAGATTCAAGGTAATCAACCAACATGAAAACAGCATTACGGCTGATCCTGCGAGCGCATAGAGCAGACCGCCCCATTGATATAAAACACCCGACAATAACGTGCCAAAAAAACGACCAAGGGCATTTGCCGCGTAGTAAAACCCGACATCCTCAGCCGCTTTTTCCGAACCTGCATAAGCCAGTACCAGGTAGGAATGCACCGAAGAGTTGACGGCAAAGGCAAAGCCAAAAAGGGCAAGTCCACCAACGATGAGCCATTGCAATGGCTCCCAGGCAAACCATAAGGTCATTGCCAGCGCTGCGGGAATCAAAGCCAATACAAAAGACCAGGCGCGTGCAGCCGGCACTTCGCTCGTCAGCCCATTATCACTACGTCTTACAAGTCTGGGAGCGAGTGCCTGAACCAAACCATAGCCAATCGTCCATGCTGCCATGAATGTACCTACCATGGTGAAATTCCATCCCTGAGAATAGAGAAACACAGGCACACCCACCACAAACCAGACATCACGTGCGCCAAACAGAAATACGCGCGCGCCGGCCAGCAAGTTAATTGCACGACTTTTACCGAACAGTTCACGAAATGATTTAGAAGCCTTTGCCTTACCCATCATGCGGGGTAGTGACAGCAAAACAGCCACCAACACCATCGCAAGCAAAACCGCCATCAACCACAGAGATGCGGAAAAGCCCAAGCTATCGAGCAACAAACCGCCCAGAAAAAATCCCACACCCTTCATTGCATTTTTACTGCCCGTGAACCACGCTACCCAACGAAACAACTGCCCCGACGCATCGCCTGCCGTGGCCTTGATCGCCGATTTGCTTGCGGTCTTGGTCAGATCTTTAGCAATCCCGCAAACGCCCTGCGCCATCACTACCCAGGCAACCGACAGTGCGGCTGTCCAGTCCGGTGACATTGCAGACAAGAGCAAGAATCCAAGAATTTGCGTCGACAGGCCAACGGCAAGCATGCGCGCAATGCCAAACCGGGTAGCCAGCCAGCCGCCAACCAGATTGGCAGCCACACCAGCGGCCTCATACAGCAGAAACAAGAATGCCAGTGTGAACGGGGAATATCCCAGACGGAAAAAATGCATCAGCACCAACATTCGCAGTGCCCCATCGGTCAGCGTAAAGCTCCAGTAGGCGGACGTGACGATCAGATAATTTCGCAAACCTGTGTTGGAGGAACCCATCATTCAGATTCCGATCTTTTGCATATGGCAGGCGAGGTCCACCATACGGCATGAATAACCCATCTCATTGTCGTACCACGCATAGACCTTGAGCATCGTACTGTCCGTCACCATGGTTGACAGTGCATCCACGATAGCACTGCGGGTATCGCGCGCATAGTCGGCACTGACCAGTGGACGAGTTTCGTAGCCAAGTATGCCGGCCAGAGAGCCACGGGCAGCCTGGGCAAATAAATCATTGATTTCTTCTGCGGTGGTAGGTCGTTGCAGCTCAAACACGCAATCCGTCAGCGAAGCATTCAGCACGGGTGCGCGCACAGCATGGCCATTGAGCTTGCCCTTGAGCTCAGGATAAATCAGCGCAATCGCGGTCGCGCTACCCGTCGTGGTTGGTTGCAGACTGAGCATCGCGCTGCGCGCACGACGCAGGTCTTTGTGGGGTGCGTCAGTGACCACATTCGTGTTGGTCGGGTCATGAATGGTCGTGATTTGACCGTGACGTATACCGATGGCTTCGTGCACAACTTTGACAACAGGTGCGAGACAGTTGGTCGTACATGACGCGGCCGTCACAATTGGATGTATCGCTGGGTCGTACAGATCGTGGTTGATACCAAAAACGACATTCAGTACCGACTCAAACTTCACCGGTGCGGCAACGATGACGCGCTTGGCGCCTCGATCAAAGTGGCCTTGCAAGGCTTCAGGTGTGAGGAATTTGCCGGTGCAATCAAGAACCAGTTCCACGCCCATCTCAGCCCAGGGAATATCAGCTGGTTTGGCATGCGCAGAGAACCCTATGCGCCGACCCTCTATGCGGACGGCATCTTCGCCCTCAACAGCGATCTCAGTACGCCAGCGCCCCTGAACGGAATCAAACTCCAGCAGATGCGCGGTAGCCTGAATCCCGCCTTTTATTTCATTGATATGCGCAATTTCAAGACGATTGGCTGCATAAGGATCGTCTGACTGCCTGTCAGCTGCTCCCATTGCTGCGCGAAGTGCAAGGCGGCCAATCCGACCCATGCCATTAATACCTACTTTCAAGACGGACTCCCTTAATTGATTTGCAAGACACGACGATGGACAACGCGAATGTTTTCATAAAACTATGTAAATACCCTGATCTGGACTGTCTGAGCTTAAATTAGTACAAGATTTTGATAATTATCGAAATGATGAAATAATACACGTGTACGGCTGTTCAACCAATTTGATTCTTGTGTTTTGGGGATGTCATTACCTCACACGCTAAGTCCGGGGAAAACCGATGGAAACCAAACAATTCAACGTACTGTTTTTGTGCACCGGAAACTCTGCCCGCAGTGTTTTTGCCGAGTCCATACTCAACAAACTGGGCAGCGGCCGTTTCAAGGCCTATAGCGCCGGTAGTCAGCCACGCGGTGAAATTCACCCGATGACCTTGAGCTGCCTGGAGAAATCCCGCTTCCCGACAGACAATCTGCGCAGCAAAAGCTGGGATGAATTCGCTCTGGCCTCAGCGCCCCACATGCATTTTGTAATCACGGTGTGCGATCAGGCCGCCGGCGAAATTTGCCCTATATGGCCCGGTCAACCAATGACAGCGCACTGGGGCTTTGAAGATCCGGTCAAAGCGACTGGCAGCGAAGAGTCCATCCGGCGTGAATTTCAAAAGGCGATGTATCAGATTTCAAATCGCATTGGAATTTTCCTCAGCCTACCTATGGACAAGCTCGATCGCCTGGCATTACAAAAGCAAGTGAGAGATATCGGCTTGACCCAGCCATCGGCTGAGAAACCTCCATTTCTGGAAGAGTAAATAGCATGAATGCATCAACTGCCGTCAAGGCACTCGCTGCGCTGGCTCAGGAGTCCCGCCTTGCAATTTTCCGTACACTCGTACAAGTGGGGCCGGCAGGTCTACCGGCAGGTCAGCTCGCCGAGCAGCTGGGTATTGCGCCTTCCTCACTGAGCTTCCATACCAAAGAACTGGTTCATGCTGGACTGGTCAGCTCGCGTCATGAGGGACGGTTCGTTATTTATTCAGCGCATATCGATGGCATGAACCAATTGTTGTCTTATCTGACCGAAAACTGCTGCGGTGGCAATCCCTGTACACCGATCAGTCAGACCATGTGCACACCACAACAGGCCTGACGGTATCGACCGATGAATGTGTTTGAGCGCTATCTCAGTCTGTGGGTTTTCCTGTGCATCGTCACGGGTGTGGCGCTCGGGCAGTTCATGCCTGGCGTATTTCAATTCATCGGTCATCTGGAAGTAGCGCAGGTCAATCTACCGGTGGGCTTGCTGATCTGGATCATGATTATTCCGATGCTGCTGAAAGTGGATTTCAGTGCGCTGCATCAGGTGCGTCAGCATGTGCGCGGTATTGGCGTGACCTTGTTCATCAACTGGCTGGTAAAGCCTTTCTCGATGGCGCTGCTGGGCTGGATATTCATTCGTCATTGGTTCGCGCCGCTGCTACCTGCTGATCAAATCGACAGCTATATTGCCGGCCTTATTCTCCTGGCTGCAGCACCATGCACCGCAATGGTATTTGTCTGGAGTCGACTGTCGAATGGCGATCCGCTGTTTACGCTGTCGCAAGTCGCGCTGAATGACACCATCATGGTGTTTGCTTTTGCACCACTGGTTGGCTTGTTGCTCGGTCTCTCAGCGATCATCGTGCCCTGGGATACGCTGGTGACATCGGTGGTGCTTTATATCGTAATACCCGTGATACTTGCCCAGCTATGGCGACGACACTTGCTGCGACGTGGCCAGGAGGCTTTCGAGACAGCCTTGGAAAAAATCGGGCCATGGTCCATTGCCGCACTGCTGTTGACGCTGGTGCTGCTGTTCGCGTTTCAGGGTCAGGCCATCATTCGACAACCGCTGGTGATTGCACTGCTGGCTGTACCGATTCTGATTCAGGTGTTTTTCAATTCGGCGCTGGCCTACTGGCTGAATCGCAAGCTGGGTGAATCACACAGCGTGGCCTGTCCTTCCGCATTGATCGGTGCATCGAATTTTTTTGAGCTGGCTGTAGCGGCTGCGATCAGTCTGTTTGGTTTTGAGTCTGGCGCAGCACTGGCGACCGTCGTAGGTGTACTGATCGAAGTCCCGGTCATGCTACTGGTGGTTCGCATCGTCAACCGCAGCCGCGACTGGTATGAGCAGGGTGCGCATGCAGTGACACCATCCGAAGCAGCAGGACCGTAAACGGCAGATGGGGTTGTTCAGGCCAGCTCAACGCGCGCGAGCGCCGGAAACTGAATGGTAAAGGTGCTGCCCTTGCCGGCCTCCGATTCAATGCGCAGCTGCGCATTATGGCGAACCAGCACGTGCTTGACGATGGCCAGTCCCAAACCGGTACCCTGTGTTTCACGCGACCTGCCTTTATCCACACGATAGAAACGCTCGGTTAGTCGTGCGATATGCTCGGGGTTGATGCCGATGCCGGTATCGCTCACCGAGCAGCATGGGCCTTGTTCGTTTTCAAACCAGCGTATTCTGATCTCACCGCCCTCCGGTGTATAGCGCACGGCATTGGACACCAGATTTCCGATGGCACTGCGCAGCTCGTCCTGACTGCCTTTGAGTCGCGGTCCGTTGAACTCCAGACTGACTTTGTGTCTGCCCGCAGACAAGGCCTCGCCCTCGGCACGTACCTGCTCCAGCAGGCTATGCATGTCGAGTACTTCTTCACGCACCGGATAATCCAGCGACTCCAGGCGGGTGAGTACCAGCATGTCATCCACCAGGTTTTGCATGCGCTGTCCCTGATCGACCATGAGCGCCAGATGCCGGGCGCGCGTCTTCGGATCAAGATCGGGCTGCGTATGAGCAATTTCAAGAAAGCCGTTAATGACGGTCAGCGGCGTGCGCAGTTCATGCGATGCATTCGCGATGAAATCACGACGCATCTGTTCGATCCTGTCCATATCTGTCACATCATGCGTGACCAGAATCTGTCGCCGGTTTTCGAATGGGATGAGACGAACGATCAGCCTGCGCTCATCCAGTTTCAAGGTGAGTGGCTCATCGTAACGACCCAGAATGATGTAGTCGATGAATTCAGGGCTGCGTACCAGATTGGTGACGCGCATGCCTTTGTCAGTCGCCATGCTCAGCCCGAGATGCTGCTCTGCGACGGGATTGCACCATTCGAGGAAAAGCACATCATCCATGATGACCACGCCATCCGGCAGCTGACTCATCGCCTGCCGGAAGCGCGATAACCACTCGGCCAGCTCATTGCGACTGCGCTCATCATCACGACGCAAACGGTAGAGTTTGGCGAAGATCTCAGTCCAGGATCCCCAGCCATCACCAAGACGAACTTCCTCAGGCTGATCCAGCCACAGCGACAGTTGGTACATGTACTGGAGCTGCATTATCACCAACAGCGTGAGGACGATAAATGAAATGGCAAGTCCAATGGTGAAATCCCACAAGTACCAGCCTGCCAGTCCGGCACCCCAGACCAGCATAAATCGAACGAGTACGGGAATCCAGAACAGCGAGCGCGGCGTCATGCAAAAATGGAATTATTTTTCGGAAAGCATGTAGCCTACACTACGAACGGTCTTGATGAGGAAATCGGCCCGACCGAGCGCCTTGCGCAAGCGCAGAATATGAACATCCACCGTTCTTTCTTCCAGCACGGCATGATCGCCCCAGACTTTGTCCAGCAGCTGACCACGGGTGAAGACGCGCTCGGGATGTGCGATCAGGAATCTGAGCAGCTTGAATTCCGCATGGCCAATTTCAACAGGCTCGTCGTCAATGCTGACCCGACAGCTGACCGGGTCCACCGTCAGCGGTCCCGCCTTCATCGCGAGCTCGGCATGCTCCGGCATTTTGCGGCGTATGAGGGCTTTGATGCGCGCGGTCAGCTCACGCGGAGAAAAAGGTTTGGTGATGTAATCATCAGCGCCCTGATCGAGTCCGGCGACCTTATCCTCTTCCATGCTTTTTGCAGTCAGCATGATCACCGGCAAGGTATTGAAATTACGGTCGCCGCGTATACGAGACAATAATTTCAGACCGGACTGATCAGGCAACATCCAGTCCAGCAAGATCAGCTGGGGACGTTTGTTTTGAAGATAAGCCCAGGCATCTGCAGTGTTGTGTACCGCATCGACCGCCCAGCCCGCCCCCTTCAAGGAAAAAGTCACCAGCTCGACGATAGGAAGCTCGTCTTCAACAATCAGGATGGTGGGTTCGGTGATGGCCATGACCTCAGTGAATTGCCATGAGCGACCGATCAGACGGCCGCTTGCTGCGTAGACGCATAATCGGTGTGACGAATATCCTTGCCTTCAACGATGTAAATCACGTACTCCGCAATATTCTTGGCATGATCACCAATACGCTCGATGGCCTTTGCAACCCACAGGGTGTCCAGCGATGCAGAGATGGTACGCGGATCTTCCATCATGAAGGTCACCGCATTGCGCATGACAGCGCGATATTCGATATCGATTTCCTCGTCACCCAGAATCATGCGGGTGGCTTGCTTTTCGTCGAGACGCGCAAAAGCATCCAATGCACCATGTAACAGACGGCCTGCAGAAGAGGCCATCACACGCACTGTCTCTTCATGAGCGATCGGCACTGCGCCACGCTCATGCAGGGCGCGCGCTGCACGAGCAATTTTGGTCGCCTCATCGCCGATGCGCTCAAGATCCGTAATGATCTTGATCGTAGCCATCACGGTACGCAAATCATTCGCGGCGGGTTGACGTTTGACGATCAGATGACTGCAGGCGTCATCCAGCTGCACTTCCAGCTTGTTGACTTCTTCATCAGCCGCGATGATGCGCTCGGCTTCCTTGACATCCAGCGTACGAAAACAAATCATCGCATCATGGAATTGTTTTTCCACGAGACCACCCATCTGCAGTACCCGCGAGCGGATCGCCTCAAGGTCAAGTTCGTATTGTCTGGAAGAGTGTTCGTTTGGCATGGCGGTCTCCGTAGCATCAACCGAAACGGCCGGTGATGTAATCCTGCGTTTCTTTTTTGCTAGGGTTCAGGAAGATCTTGTCGGTCTCACCGAACTCTACCAGCTCGCCCAAATACATGTATGCGGTGTAATCAGAACAGCGTGCTGCCTGTTGCATGTTGTGGGTCACAATGGTGATCGTATAGTCTTCCTTGAGCTCGCTGATGAGCTCTTCGATCTTCACCGTTGAAATCGGATCCAGTGCCGATGTGGGCTCGTCCAGCAAGAGCACATCGGGCTTGACGGCGACACCACGGGCAATGCACAGACGCTGCTGCTGACCACCCGACAGAGACAAGCCACTCTTGTGCAGCTTGTCTTTGACTTCTGACCAGAGCGCTGCCTTGTTTAACGCCCACTCCACCCGCTCATCCATCTCGCCGCGGGTCAGGTTTTCATACAGACGCACGCCGAAGGCAATGTTTTCGTAAATCGACATCGGGAATGGCGTTGGCTTCTGAAATACCATGCCTATCTTCGCGCGCAGTACATTCACGTCCACATCGGCATCGAGAATATTGCGCCCGCTGTACATGATGGCACCTTCGGCGCGCTGTCCTGGGTACAAATCGTACATGCGATTCAGTGTGCGCAGAAGCGTCGACTTACCGCAGCCGGAAGGTCCAATGAACGCAGTGACTTTTTTCTCGAAGATATCCAGATTGATATCCTTGAGTCCCTGAAACTGTCCGTAAAAAAAGTTCAGATTCTGCACCTGCAAAGTTGTCGTCAATGCAGGCGCTGTCATCGTCTCCGGTGTGGGTATCGCTAAACTCATGGTGTACTCCTATCCCTTTTTCTGGCCAGCCGCCGCAATCACGCGCGAGAGAATATTCAGACCCAAGACACTGAACGTAATCAGGAGTGCGCCACCCCAGGCGAGCTCGCGCCAGTTGTCATAGGGACTCATCGCAAACTGGAAAATCACGACGGGCAAGTTCGCCAGCGGTGTATTCATATCGGCACTGAAAAACTGATTGTTCAGCGCAGTAAACAGCAGAGGCGCCGTCTCGCCGGAGATGCGGGCCACCGCCAGCAACACACCGGTCAAGACACCGGCCTTGACCGCGCGCAGACGAACCATGGTGGCGACTTTCCAGCGCGGCGCTCCGAGTGCAAAAGCCGCCTCACGCAAGCTGCTGGGCACCAGTATGAGCATGTTATCGGTGGTACGCACCACCACCGGTATTGCAATGAGAGCGATCGCAAAGCTGCCCGCCCAACCGGAAAAGTGGCGCACATTGGCCACATAAATCGCATAGATGAACAAACCGATCACGATCGACGGTGCAGACAGCATGACATCGGTGACGAATCGCGTGATTTGTGCAAAACGACTTTCCTCTCCGTACTCGGCAAGGTAGATGCCCGCAAAAATCCCGATAGGCGTACTGATCAGCGTTGCGGTACCGACCATCATCAGGCTGCCGACAATAGGATTGAGCAGACCACCGCCTTCACTCCCCGGTGCCGGCGTTGTGTGCGTAAAAAAGTCCAGATCAATGGCACCGAACCCATTGATGACGAGCACGGTCAATATCCAGAAGAGGAACATCAGACCTGTCAGCATCGCTGCCACAGACAGGGTGATGCCTATCCTGTGTCTAAGCAAGCGGGCGCGATAGATGGGATTGTCGGATTTCAGAACGGTGGTTGTGTTCACTTGCCGCCCTCCGCTTTACCCATCTGCAGCAGCATGAACTTCGCAGCTGCCAGCACGATGAAGGTGATGACAAACAAAATCAGACCCAGGGCAAAGAGCGACGATATATGTAACCCGGCTTCTGCTTCAGCAAACTCATTGGCCAGCGTTGAAGCAATGCTGTTGCCCGCCGAAAACAGAGACCAAGAAAGTTTATGCGCATTGCCAATCACAAAGGTAATCGCCATGGTTTCGCCGAGGGCACGGCCCAAGCCCAGCATCACACCGCCCACCACGCCGACCCGTGTGTAGGGCAATACGATTTTGCGAACGACTTCCCAACGCGTGCAACCCAGCGCATAGGCGGACTCTTTCAGTACTGCCGGGCAGGTTTCGAATACATCACGCATGACTGACGCGATAAAGGGAATGATCATGACAGCCAAAATAATACCGGCGGTCAACATGCCTATACCCATCATCGGCCCTTGAAACAATTCACCAAACACGGGAATTTGGCCCAGCGTCGCCTGCAGCAAGGGCTGTACATGATCCGCGAAGAAAGGAGCGAAAACGAACAAGCCCCACATGCCGTAAATAATACTGGGCACACCGGCCAGCAACTCAACCGCGGTACCTAACGGCCGCTTCAACCAGACGGGGCAAATCTCGGTAAGAAACAAGGCGATGCCGAAACTGACTGGAAAAGCCAGCAGCAGCGCAAGAAAAGACGTGACCAAGGTGCCGGCAATCGCTATCAGTGCACCGTATTCGCTATTGACCGGATCCCATTCGATACGAGTGACAAAACCGGGCCCAAATTTTTCAAACGCGGGCCAGGCACCAATAACGAGTGACACCATAATGCCGACCAGAACCAGCAGCACGAGAAATGCAAAGCTGAAGGTGACTTTATGGAAGAGAAAATCCTGCCATTTGGCAGACGATTTCGCGCTCGGCATGCCTTTGGCGTGGGCGGCAGTCGCGGCGAACTCGCCCTGATGGGGCTGTTGAGCACTCATGGGCGTCAGGGCCTCGGTGTACGTGATTGGACGATTCGGATTCACCCCGGGAATGTAACGAGGGAATATGACAGGTATGTTACAAGAGCTCGCTTCTGGCTACCTCAGGACGCACCGATTATAAAACGGCAAACTCTTTCAGCGAAACCAATCGTGATAAGTCCTTGATTTTGCTTAGCTAAGCATCTGATAGCTTTGCTCGCTCTCCATAAAACACGGATTTGTTCATCGCCCCTGATTTATTTTTAATAATGGCAATCTTTCACTACCCTGACCGCTGCGCTTGGAGGAATAGGGAGAGTATTCCCAACACCTTCACGTGTTTCGGCGAGGATAACCCTCAGCCGTAATGCGACGCCAGACCACCTCTTTTTGATCCGAGTTCATGAATACCCACTCGGCGACTTCGGCGACCGTGCGACCGCATCCCCGGCAAACATCATCGAAGGTAGTCGAACATACGGCAACACAGGGAGTATCAGGACGTTCGGAGGCGGGCTGCATCATTAAAGTGAGGGACTTTATGTCTACCTGCCCGAAATGCCAGCCAGGTCAGGCTACGTGCTGTTGGTACACATTAAAAGACGCTGACCATGCCTTTGCAAAGGCATAGCGCACGCTTTTACTCATTTTCAGACAATACGCTGAGCGGGATCCAAAAGACAGGCATCCGGGCTGGCATCCAGCTGTGCTGCTTCTTTAGCGTTACCCACCTTCATCAGCTCTGGCAATGCCACACCATTTTTTACTGCCGTCATTTCGGCGAGTATGGAGATGGCAATTTCCGATGGGGTCTTGCTGCCGATGTAAATACCGATAGGGCCGTGCAGTTTCTCCAGTTGCGCCGGCGTCAGATCAAAATCCAGCAGCCGCTCGCGACGCTTGGTGTCATTCGAACGCGATCCAATGGCACCCACATAAAATGCATCCGACTTCAGCGCTTCCATCAGAGCTAGATCATCGAGCTTGGGATCATGCGTGAGCGCGACCACAGCACAGCGGCTGTCCAGACGCATCTCCATCACCAGATCATCGGGCATCGCATGCACGACCTGCACACCATCCACCGACCAGCCATCGCGATACTCTTCGCGCGGATCACAGACCGTAACGGCATAGTCCATACCCACCGCGATCTGGGCAAGAAAGCGCGACAATTGCCCCGCACCGATGATCAGTAAACGCCAGCGCGGTCCATGAATTGTCGTGAGCGCGGTTTCAGATACCTGCAGGCTCATGCCGGCTTTGGCCGGACCCAAAGTGACTGCACCACTCTGCAGATCAACACGGCGCGCGATCAGCTCGCCCTGCGCGAGTCGATCCACCATGTCCTTGATCTGACTGTCAGCTTTCAGCGGCTCTATCGCCAGCTGAATGGTACCGCCGCAAGGCAAACCAAAACGATGTGCTTCATCCGCCGTGATGCCATAGGTGACGATCTCGGGCTGCGTGCGGGTAATGCCATTTTTACGGACGCGATCAATCAAGTCATCTTCAATGCAACCACCAGACACCGAACCGACGACATGGCCATCATCACAAATAGCCAGTGTGGCACCCTCAGGGCGCGGGCTGGAACCCCAGGTCTTGATGACGGTCACGAGTTCACATCGCTTGCCCCCCGCGATCCAATCTGAGCAGGTTTTCAAGACTTCAAGATCAATGCTGTCCATGGAAACAATTCTCGGTAAATCAGTTAAGGAAACACTAAACAAGTCCACGTTTCATGGTGAGCCAGCGTAGCGGTGGGACGCAGGACCAATCAAAATCAGGGACTTACACGATTAATTCAACGGAAAAACTTTCCGGTTTTATTTAATCAGCACTGCTTTACGAACTCAATAAAAAATGCTCCCCACCCTTTCAGGTGGGGAGCATTTCCTGCAACGCTAGTGCATCAGGCCGACTTCAGACCCTTGACCAAAGGCATGCTGCGAACACGCTTGCCAGTAGCGGCAAAGATCGCGTTACCGACAGCAGCGCCGACCAGCGATGTGGACGGTTCACCCGTGCCACCTGGCTTCTCGGTGCTCTTGACCAAAGTGATGTCGATGACCGGCGACTCGTTTTGACGGAGTACACGGAAATCATTGAAGTTGCTTTCAACGACGGTGCCATTTTCGACATTGTTTTCGCTGTACAGCGCGTGCGACAGGCCGTAGATAACGCCCGACTCAAGCTGCTGCTCAACGATACCAGGGTTGACCATCTGGCCGCAGTCGCATGCGATCGTGACCTTGTGGACCTTGACTTCACCGCCTTTGACGGATATCTCAGCCACTTGCGCCATGTAGGTGCCGTAGCCTTCCATCAGAGCGACGCCGAGTGAACGACCGCTGCGTGACTTGCCCCAACCCGCCTTCTCAGCCGCGATCTTCAGAACATTCGCGAAACGTGGCTCCTTCTCGAGCAGAGACATACGGTACTTGACCGGATCCTTGCCCGCTGCGTGTGCCAGTTCATCGATGAAGCACTCGTTGGCAAAGCAGTTCATGGTGTGCGACACGGCACGCAGGTAACCAACACGGAAACCTGTATCGTGGATGATCAGGTCATGCGAAGTGCTAGGAATCGCGTAAGGCGCGACTGCAGCTTCGACCATGAATGGATCCAGAGTGTTCTTCGGCAGACCAAACAGCACCTGCGTGATGGACTGAGAAGAGAGCTGGAATTTCATGGCGACAGGCTTGCCGTCGGCACCGAGGGCGGCTTCCATGCGCTGCATGCCCATCGGACGATAGAAGTCATGCTTCATGTCGTCTTCACGAGTCCACAGCATGCGGACCGGACGGCCAACAGCCTTGGAGATTGCAGCAGCCTGAACCGCGTAGTCAACGCAAACGCGACGACCGAAACCACCACCGAGGTAAGTGGTACGAACAGTCACATTCTCGGGAGGTACGCCCAGCATACCGGCGACCATACCTTGTGCGCCCTGCTGGAACTGGGTTGGTCCGATCAACTCACACTTGTCGCCGGTTACATTGGCGATCATGTTCATTGGCTCGAGTGGCTGGTGACCAACGAGTGGCGTTTTGTAAGTGGCTTTGATGACTTTCTTCGCACCAGCGATGGCGCCGTTGGCGTCACCGACATCCGGACGAATCTTGATCGGAGCAACACTATTCTGTGCACTCTCCAGACCTGCCCACATATCCTGGGTGTCCAGGTAGGTGTTCTTGCCTGCATCCCATTCAACCACGAGTGCTTTACGTGCCTGCAGAGCGCGCCAGTGCGAGTCGGCGACAACTGCCAGGCCTTCGGTACCTTCTCTGTAACCGTCGGCGATTTTGACCACGTCGATCACACCAGGCATTGCCTTGGCTTTCGAAGCGTCGAAGTTAACGACTTTGCCGCCGATCGCAGGTGACATCTCGACCGAGGCGTAGACCATGCCAGGGATCTTGGCGTCGATACCGAATTCGGCAGTACCGTTGACCTTCGCAGGCGCATCCAGACGTGGCACGGCTTTGCCGACCAGACGGAAATCGGAGGCGTCCTTGAGCTTGACTTCTTTAGGCGCTGGGATCGATGCAGCAGCACCAGCCAGTTCACCGTAGGTTGCCGATTTGCCGTTGCCCGAGACTACGCCGTTTTCGGCGGTCAGCGTTGCAGCGTCAACACCCCACTTGTTGGCAGCAGCCTGAACCAGCATCGTGCGCACTTGCGCGCCGCCTATACGCAGCTTTTCCCACGCATCACGGATCGAGGTGGAACCACCGGTGATCTGTGCGCCGAGCAGGCCGTTGACGTAGGCAGGATTCGCGGGTGCGGTAGTAACTCTGACCTTGTTGATGTCGACATTGAGCTCTTCAGCAATCAGTGCTGGCAGCGCAGTGTGGACGCCCTGGCCCATTTCGGACATGTGGGAGATCAGTGTGACTGTGTTGTCGTCGGAAATGTGTACCCAGACGTTAGGCGTATGCATCGAGCCTGCTGCGTGCGCTTCCTGGCCACCAAATCCCGGCACATACATGCTGAGTACGGCGACACCCGAAGCGAGGGCACCCGACTTTAGAAATTCACGGCGTGTAGTTGTCATTTGTATTTTCTCCTCTACCTTAAGCACGCATCTCTGCGGCAGCATCCTTGATCGCAGCGCGGATGCGGTTGTAAGTGCCGCAACGGCACAGGTTACCGCTCATCGCCTTATCAATATCAGCGTCGCTCGGGTTCTTGTTCTTAGCGAGCAGTGCAGCAGCGCTCATCAACTGGCCGGACTGGCAGTAACCGCACTGAGGCACCTGATGCTTGATCCAGGCCTTCTGCAGCGGGTGCGAATTGTTGCCGGAGAGCGATTCAACTGTTGACACCTTCTTGCCAGCCACGCTGGACACAGGGGTCTGGCATGAACGGATTGCAGTGCCGTCCAGATGCACAGTACAGGCACCGCAAAGCGCTGCGCCACATCCGAACTTGGTGCCGGTCAGACCGACTTCATCGCGGATCACCCACAGGAGTGGGGTGTCCGGCTCGGCCTGGACGGAAACCGTCGAGCCGTTCAGATCAAAACTGATTGCCATGTTTAACTCTCCTCTTTCTTGGTTTCACTGCACATTGAGCCAATGATTTCTCATTAGTTTTCTACAAACCGGCACTGTGGAAATGCCTCGTTTTATTTTTTGCCTGCCTGGCAACCGTGTACCCGGTTTTTCGAGCAAGCTTTTTTACTCCCGCGTTGGTCGTCTTAGGCCAGAAAACCTTGGATTTTCTGGAAAGGAACTCTGCGCCTGTGTCTATATAACACCGTTATTTCGCAAAATCAAGAAACTGAATCGCTGCTCTGCCGCATGACGACCGGCCTGCGTGTTTGCCGAAACATTTTCTGAAATTTTGAACATTGTTTGAGAATTTTCCTCGATTTATGTCTTGACAAACCCTCAAGCTATTGTGTCATTTTCTCAAGCCCCAAACCCGACCCGACGGCCGGCAAGCAAGGGGCGATACACGCCAAACCCGTGCCCCCCAGCGACTTTGTGCAGCGCGCCATTTTCCGGCAGCACCGCACTGGCATTTCCCAACCGATTCAGCAAGGCGGCGTGCTCCTGAGTACTGACGAAACCGAGATTGAAGTCCACCGGAAGCATCAAACCCGATGCCCGCAAACCCGATTGCGGATGGGCGGCCTGATACATGTCGAATGTATGTGCCTCGCTCAGGGTCACATCAAACCCGGACCGCGACAGCGCATCCAGCGGTTCGAGTCGCGCATCGACGTGGGTGACATTTTGAACCAGTGCCCTTTTTTTGCAGGCCATGGTGATCAGATCGCCAATATTGGATAGTCGGTTGCCGATTTTGCAAAATCTGGGATCCATCAGGTAACGATAGTCTCATCCGTGCGCGTAACACCCTCGGTATCGATCCAGCTGATTACGATACGGTCGCCTTTTTTCCCATCGCGGAACTTGAAAGAAAAATACGGATCGCGGGCTACCGAGCCGCCGAAATGCACGTACAACACCAGCTTGTCGTTACAGTAGCCGCGCACCGTTTGTATGAAATGCGGCAGGACAAACTGGCCACGACTGTCCCAACTCAGACGGCTGAGCATTCGGTGCTTCATCAAAATTTTGACTTCGACAAGCTCACCGTCTTGTACCGCGCGAACGCGCATTGGCTCAGCTGCCACGTCAACTCTCCCCTCTCATCCGAGACAACCGCCTACCATGACGGTAATGTCCTTTAGCGTGTAGTACCACTTGCCACCGGAGCGGGCTACGGCGATGATCGCTGAAGTTTCTGCCACCTTTACCCTCACCGAGTAATACGGCTCGGTCCCCGGCATGACGTTAAAGCCAACGCAAACAGGGTTGGGGTTGTGGTCGGCGATCAGCGCGATGAAATCCGTGTTGGGTATGTTGCTCGTCAGGCTCACCGGCACATTGGTGCCGTTTTCGGCCAGCTCTGGCGCGTCAATAATCAGATCATTTTCCTTGGCCAGGCTCAGGCCGGGCACCTGACCGCGCTGTGTGACCGTGCGCGGCGTGTTGGGCGTCGTCGTATCGCCGTTCATCGCATAGACGAAAGCCTCCAGACTTTTCGCGGAGTACACCGCGCCATTCCAGTCGGATCCCCATGATTTTTGCTGACCAAACACATCCGAGGGCTTGATGATGCCCGCGGAAAAGGCCAGCGCCAAGCCCGAGGAAATGCGCATGACATCGCGCCGGCTTTGCTTCACACCCGTCTCCTGAAAAGAATGCCGGCGCAAAACCGCCGGCTGAACATGCGCATTGTGCCACCGGATGCCGGAACTGCGAAAACAGCCGAGACGCGCACAACCAAGATCCATCAATGTGCTGCGCCTGAACGGCAGCGCCTTATTTGTAGCGACTGGTATCAATCCCGCGTATCGACCCGTACGGCCGATTCTGTTCTGCGAGATTGCCGTTCAACCCATTGACAGAGACTGGCAGCACCGCCAGCGACTTTTCATTGACCTTGCAGTCCTGCATGCAAGCCTCGCCAAGCACATCGGGCTTGCCTTTGACTTCAAGCATGCCATGCTTGGTGCTCATGCCATCGCGGTTGGGCATTCTGGCCTGCACCTGAGCGATGTTCTGCTCCGAGAGCGTGAAATCCGCAGGCACCACGTCAGCGAGATGGAGCAAGAAAGCGGTGGCAGCGTAAACCTCGTTCACCGAGAGGCTCTTGGGTGCATCAAAGGGCATGGCGCGTCGTATGTAATCCCACAAGGTGGATACCGTCGCCAGCTTCATCATGGTGGTCTTGGCGGTTTCACTGGAAACACTCAGAGCTGCGACGCGACCGCGCTCGATGTCTTTGGTCGTTGTCCCACCGATCAGCGGCGGGAACACTGCGGGTGACTCGCCAAACGCGCCATGACACGCAACGCACTTGGATTCCCAAAGCTTCTCACCCTGCTTCACGCTACCTGAACCCGAGGGCAAGCCCTTGAAATCGGGACGTACATCAATATCCCAGGCGGCGACTTCAGTCGGGCTCGCGCGCCGACCGACTTTCGAGAATAGCTCTGCGCTCGCCATGTCGGTAACGCACAGAAGGCCAATGAGCAAAGAAGCCCTAAGAGATCTGAACATTGATGACCTCGCCTGCTGCCTCGACGCGCCAGGATTGAATTGCGTTGTTGTGATAAACCGACCGAGTGCCGCGCACCGCGCGCAACTCGCTGATCTTGGGCTGCACATGACCCGTCTCGTCAACCGCCCGCGATTGCAATAACGCGGTCTTGCCCTGCCACTCCCAATCGAAATTGAAACGTGTCAGGCATTTCGGCAGCACGGGCGATTCCAGTCTGGCCGTTTTCCAGTTACGACCGCCATCGACCGATACATCGACCCGCGTGATTCGACCACGACCTGACCAGGCCAGACCCGTAATATTGTAGAAACCGCGGTCCAGCAGACGCTGCCCACCTGAAGGCGAGGTAATCACGGATTTGCATTCCTGAATCAGTGAGTACTGGCGCGACAGGCCATCAGGCATCAGGTCGATATACTGCGTCGACTCTTCGCGCGTCGCGTAAGGCGCGTCACCGACTTCGATACGGCGCAACCACTTGACCCAGGAAACGCCTTGCGCGCCGGGCACCACCAGACGAAGCGGATAACCGTTTTCAGGGCGCAGCATTTCGCCGTTCATTCCCCAGGCAACGATCACATCGTCGAGCGCCATTTCGATGGGTATCGAGCGCGTGAGACTAGCGCCATCGGCCCCCTCGGCAAGCACAAATTTTGCGGCTGATTTATCAATACCGCAGTCTTCGAGCAACAGAGAAAGTGGGACGCCCGTGAACTCGCAGCAGGACAGCATGCCATGCGTGTACTGTACCGAGGGCACAGCCGGACTGGCCCAGTCCATCGCCGTGTTGGCACCACACTCGATAAAGTGCATGCGCGATACCGAGGGTAGGCGCATCAAATCGCCCAGCGTATACACCTTGGGATTGGCAACCAGCCCGTTGATCATCAAGCGGTGCGATGCAGGATCGATGTCGTGCCAGCCCGCGTGATGTCGCTCAAAATGCAGGCCACTGGGCGTAATGATGCCGAACAGCCCCTGCAGCGGAGTAAAAGCAATACTGCTCTCACGCCGACGCGTCAGGCCCGGTGATTCACGGCGCTGCAGATAGGCTTCATGTTTCGACGGCAGACCGTAGGGCAAATGGGCTACCGGATGGCCGAGCGTTTTGCTGTGCTGCGGAAGCTGAATGATTGCCTCTTCACCCGTCTCGCCAGGATGATCCGCCGCCGCCTGTGCGCCACCCGCGACGAGCGCTGCGCTCGCCGTCGCGAAGCTCTGGCGCAGGAAGTGACGGCGGGATGCATCCAATCCCTGCTTGCTGATCTGATCAATCAAATCATCGCTCAGAAAATTTTCCGGCGCCGGCTGCAGGCGCCCTGGCTTGCCTTTGGTTCCCATCCCTGCGATCCGTTTTATTTTTTCGAACAAACCATGCGCATGAGTGTCTCCTCGACACTGCCTGCCGCAGGCGCAGTCCACGAGGCGGGTTTGTAAGCCGCCTTGAGCAAGGTACCGTCCGCCATATTCCCGACATGCCAGAGGTGCATCAGATCGCGACGCATACCTCGGCTGCAGTCATACTCGTCGCGTGCTTTGATCGAGAGGAAAGCACGTCCATCAAGACTCTGTGGCTCGGCATAGTCCAACAGGTGCCAGAGCTTGGCAGAGTTCGCATCCGGCGCCACGATAGTGTCGTTCTCAACATAGAGCACAAACGCTTTGGAGGGATGCTCGACACGGGTCCATTCGGCATGCGCGCTCGCGGTCAGGGTGGCCAGCAGCAAGGCCAACAGCATTTTCTTCATCTGGGATGTCTCCGAATAGCCAGCACGATGACCTCGAGGACGCTACCCACCCATTCATACCTGAACGAGTGCACAACACCCCCAAGATTTCAGCGCTTGAGTATAGCAGCGCAAATTTTTACAGGTACAATCATCGGCGACCAGCGAGCGCCTGATCGCCTCAACCTATTTCAAACAAAGCGCGCAGCACGCGGGCTGCAGGAGACAGCAGATGCCTATCAAGATTTTCCGAGCCGGCATGGTGTTCGGCCTCTACCTCATCATGACAAGCAGCGCCGCATACGCTGCAGACGCCCAGATCCTCTACACGCAAAGCCTCGCAGCCACCTGCGCCAACTGTCACGGCACGCAGGGCAAAAGCATAAAGGACCCCAGCATACCCGGGCTCGCAGGTCGCCCGAGCGCGTACATCATCGAACAGATGCAGGCCTTCAAAACCGGAACCCGTGAGGCGACGATCATGCATCAGATCGCCAAAGGCTATACCAACGAACAAATCAAACAGATGGCGGACTATTTCGCCAGTCAGAAACCTTGAGGGGCGCATGATGGACCGAAGATCATTCTTGCAAGCTGGCGCTGCGCTGGCACTGGTCGGTAGCAGCGTGCCGGTACACGCAATGCGCGGCGCCAAGGTCGTCGTTATCGGTGGTGGTTACGGTGGTGCGACAGCTGCAAAATACATTCGGATGCTCTCGGACCGGCAGATCGATGTCACGCTGGTCGAACCCAACAAGGAATTCATCTCCTGCCCCCTGTCCAATCTCGTCATTGGCGGCAGTCGCAAGATCGCCGAGATCAGCCGGCCCTACGCCACGCTCACCAAGAATCACGGCATCACGATTGCGCAAGACTATGCAACAGCAATCGATACCACCGCCCGCACGGTGGCACTGGCGAGTGGCAACACACTGTCGTACGACAAGCTGGTGGTCTCACCCGGCATCGATCTCAACATGAACAGCATTGACGGACTTTCCGATGCCTACGCCTCGGAACAGATCGTGCAGGCCTGGAAGGCCGGTCCCGAGACACTGGTCCTCCGCCGACAACTGGAAGCGATGCCAGATGGTGGTGTGTATGCGATCACCATTCCCGAAGCGCCTTTCCGTTGCCCGCCCGGCCCCTACGAGCGTGCTTGTCAGGTGGCGTGGTACTTCAGCAAATTCAAACCCAAAAGCAAAGTGCTGGTGCTGGATGCGAATCAGGACGTGGTCTCCAAGCCCGGTCTGTTCAAAAAAGCCTGGGCTGAGCAGTACAAGGACATCATCGAATACCGCAACCAGCACAAGGCAATTGCGGTGTCGCCCAAGGATGGCCTGATCAAATTTGATGTGCAAGGTGATGTCAAGGCCGACGTCATCAATGCATTACCCGCCATGCGTGCCGGCGTGATTGCCCAGCGCGCAGGATTGGCGAACATGGCCAACAACCGCTGGTGCGGGGTGAACTACCAGACCTTCGAATCAGCAGTCGCAAAAGATGTGTTCGTGATCGGCGATTCGATTCAGGTTGCACAACTCATGCCCAAGAGTGGCCATATGGCGAACAATCATGCCAAGGTCGCTGCCGCCGCGATTGTCGCGCAACTGGGGGGCATGGACCCCAATCCGCAGCCCATGCTGACCAATACCTGCTACAGCTTCATCGACGACAAGAATGTCGTTCATGTGGCCAGCGTGCATGAATATGTAACGACGGAACGGACTTTCAAAGTGGTCGCCGGTTCCGGAGGGGTGAGCAAAGGCCCGACCGAACGCGAGGGCAGCTATGCAAACCATTGGGCGCGTACCATCTGGTCGGATATCCTGGAGTAGTCGATGCAAAAAATACTGGCCCTGACCGTTGCCTTGTTTGTGTGGCTCAATGCCGCTGCAGAGAATCCGCCAATGGCGATAGAGAACGGTGGAAGAATGGAGTTCATCCATGCCGCCCGCACAGGCAAGCTGAGCACGGAACAAAAAGCTGCTCTCGAATTACGTCTCAAAGCCGAATGTAACAATCCCTCCAATCCGATCACACAAGGCATGATAGAGACCCGCGGACCGGGCAAGTGCATGGCATTTGTACGCCACCAGTGCGCGTGTGCCGATTGCGAGATGCCGACCTACTGCTTCCCGGACAACGGGCACTGAACGTCTAAAAAAATACCCGCTGCTGAATCCGGCAAGAGGAGATCAAACCGGATAAAGCAGCGGGTGTGGCTCAGTAACAGCTCGTCAAAATACCAGGGAGAAGCTGAATAATTCCCGTTTTATGGCGAGCCAGCGCAGCTGTGCGACGCGGGAACCTGCAAAATAAAGGGCTTGGTGCTATTGACCTTGCCACAAAAGTTTCCGGGTTTATTTAATCAGCGCTTTCCTAAAACGCGTACTTCATTCCTACTTGAACAGTGCGTGGCATGCCTACCTGAATACCGCGCGTGCGATCCACGATATAGGTTTTATCAGTCAGGTTTTTGCCGGCGATGAAGAAAGTCGTCTTGCCTACTGTGTAGTTGGCAACTGCGTTAAAGACACCATACGAATCGATCTTGCCGAATTGCCCAGAATTTTTCTGTGTATTGTTTAGGCTTGAGCTGCTGGATGCGTCAGTAATATTAGCGAAATCTGCGAATTGATCACTTACGTACACATAGTCCAGACGCGCATTCCAGAATTGAGGCGCGCGGTAGCCCAGCGTTAGCGTCAGCAGTGTTTCGGGCGAGTAGGGTAAACGATTTCCTGTGGCGCCATAAGGACCGCCCGTAAAAGGACTGACATTCACGAACTGTGTTTTCTGTTCAGCAGTGGGAATGTACGTCGCAGCAATCCGAAAGAATAAATTTCCATCAACAGCACGGGTGAGACGATCAAACTGTCCCGCGAATTCAACCCCCTGAATCAACGCCTTACCTTGAGAGTAGTTAGTGCTGCCGCCACCCGCAATGCTACCAACCTGAATCAGGTTACTGAAATCATTTCTAAATAAAGTCACGTCGAGCATTGTTTTTTCGGTCGGGTTCGTGCGCAAACCTAGTTCCGCATTGATGCTCCGCTCAGCATCAAGGTCAACCGATACGCCACCAGACGAAACAGCATCTTCTACGCGCGGTGGACTAAAGCCGCGATGCACACCGCCGTAAATGGTGCTACGTGTGTCGATTACGTAGGTAGCACCAAAACCCGGGACCAGTTCTGTAAAGTTATTCGATACAGAGCCCGAGTTCGCTGTGCTGCCATTATTATCCGAATAAAAAATCCGCTGATTGCGAATACTTTCAATCCGAACGATAGGCGTCACTGCCAGACGCTCAGTAATCTGGGTTCTGTTCGAAACAAAGGTGGACAGTGCTTGCGTTTCACGCGCCTGATTCTCCTGAAGGAAGTTTGCTCCCGGGATATTTTTCGAAAAATCATCGTGGCTGTCATATTGCTGCTGCCGCCGACGTTGACGTTCGGTGTGGTATTTGACGCCGTATTCGATTTGATTTTCCAATCCGAAAGTCTGGTGGTTTTGGAAGATTCGGGTTTCCGCGCCCAGCGTAGTGTACTGCCGCAGTCGGCCATTCACGGCACAACTCGTTGCGCCATCAACAATCCGTGTAGAACAGTCCGTAGACTGGGATGCCTGCCGCCACCAATCGCGGTCGAAATACGCACCGTAAAGACTGCTCACTACGCGCGCACCACCTGATAATTTCAACTCATGGGTCGCTGACAGGCCACTGCGATTAGCATCGAAATAATCATTTTTAAAAGCATTCTGTCGAGGATTCGCCAAATACTCCGCCTGCGTCAGACCCGCATACGTCAGCTGCGAATACTCCCTAAAATGCGTGGCCCTCAGTACCAGCTTGTGGTCGTCGTTCAATTGCCCCGCCCACTTGAAGTTCACATCATCCAGACGACTGTTCATATTCTCTCGCGCACCATCGGATTCCTTGTGATAGATGTCCGCAATCGCGCCATTACCCGTCACCATCACATGACCATTCAGGTAGCCACGCGTGCCACCGGCAATGCCGACCGTGCCACCTAACTGCTGTTGCGGTTCAGGCGTGATGTAGTTGATGAGGCCACCCGCTGTCTGCGGGCCAAAACGGATGACCTGACTGCCCTTGCTGACTTCAATCGATTCGTAACGATCGATAGGCGGGTGGTAATAGCTCGCGTTGTCACCGTAGGGCGCAAACGAAAGCGGCAGTCCATCCTCCAGCAGAAGTGTCTTGGTGGAACGCGTGGGGTTCATGCCGCGCATGCCAATATTGGGTCTCAGGCCGACGCCCTCTTCCTCGCGCACATGGACGCCGGGCACCTTGCGGAGTGCCTCGTTCACATTGAACACCCGGCTCTGTTCGAGCGTGGCTGCATCAACGACGGTAGCCGAGCCGGGCAGCTTCAGCACATTCAGCGAATCACCAATGACATCAACCCGTGGCAATTCCCGATCGACGGTTTCCTGTGCAACAACATGGACGGACATGGGTAGCAAGACGCAGACGGCTGCCGCGATGGGCGCCATGGCGAGACCCATGCGCTTGCCGGCCGATGGATGCGCCGGCATTGCGCAGGAAAAACACGGCTGATACATGAAACAAGACTCCTTCAGTTACTGAATAAATGTTAGTGAGAATGATTCGCATTTAGGTTCAACGATACCAGATCTTTAAGATGTCGTGCAAGTACTTCTTTGCGCAAAAGAAATCCACTGCCTTCCTTGATTTCCCTCATCCCCGAAAATTCAATAAAAATCAATCACTTGGACTCCCTTGATACAAGTCATCCACAGACTTACCCACGAAACTTGTGGACAGCTTTGCGGCTGCGGCATTTAATTGTGGAAACTTTTCTGTTTGCTCATCCATGTCCAACGAAACGCCGCCATCAGCCCCCTTTCGCAGCCTCTGTACGGATTGCGGCGTCTCCCGCAGCTCGGATCCGAAACGCTGTGGTCGCGCGTGTCAGTTCATCGCACCCGACTACAGTGGACTCGAACAGCAGGTACATGGACGCAAGCGCGACGCCGGCCGCGTCGATGAACTGCATTTCGGGCCCTTTCGCCGCATGTGGCGCGCCTCCCTGAAAACACCACTTGCGGGCGCCCAGTGGACAGGCATCACTACCCGTCTCGGCGAGCGGCTGCTGGAAAGTGGCAAGGTCGATGCGGTACTGGCGATGAGCGGCGATCCGGATGATCGGTGGCGGCCAGTCCCGATGCTGGTGACGCGAGCGGAGGATATGAGGCAATGCCGAGGCATGCGCATGGGTTATGCGCCATTGCTATCCTTGCTGGAGCCCGCCGCTGCGCAGGGCATACGCCGGCTGGCGGTGATTGGCATCCCCTGCCAGGTCTATGCACTGCGTGCGCTGGAACGCGAGCTGGGTTTTGAAAAAATCTACGTCATCGGCACGCCCTGCTCGGATAACACCACTACGGAAAATTTTCATGCCTTCCTCGCGCGACTGGAGGACGATCCCGCTCGCATCACTTATCTGGAATTCAGAGCGGACTACCATGTCGAGCTGCGTTACGACGATGGACGCACCCGCACCATTCCATTTCTGCAGCTACCGCTGTCCGATCTGCCGCCTGATTTTTTTCCGCTGACCTGCCGCACCTGCGTTGATTACACCAACGCACTCTCAGACATCACCGTGGGCTATATGGGCGGACAGGGACAGCAATGGCTGATCGTGCGTAATGAGCATGGCGAAGAGATTCTGGAATTGCTCAAGGATGAGGTCAGCCTGGAGGCGCCTCAAACCGCTGGCAAACGACAAGGCCCCGTGCGTGGCTTCATGCAGAACACCCTGCGCGCCGCCGGTGGACTGCCGCTACGCAAAATGCCGAACTGGCTGCGACCCATCGTCGGATGGCTGATGCCGCGCATCGGTCCCCGGGGACTGGAATTTGCCCGCGCCCGGGTGGAAATGAAAGCGATCGAAACTGTGATTCACTTGCGTCGCGAACAACCCGCCCGCCTGCGCTCAATGGCACCGCCCCATGTCTGGCCGCTGGTCGAGCCCTATGGCTTACACCCGCAAGACCACGAGCAGCCCGCCGCACCAAAACCAGCGCCCTCGAAACCGTAATCAGGCTCCCGAATCGCAGAGGAACTGCTGTCCGCCATCAAAGAGGGACTCACTCACCAGCGCCTAGACCCGAAATTGCCATCACTTTCCCATTCCGCTATCATTGCTATCACTCATTGGGCAGGAGGCAAATCATGGCAAATTTATTGGTAAGGGGTGTGGATGACGCCTTGGTCGCTGCGCTGAAAGAAAGGGCCGGCGCTCACGGGGTAAGCGCCGAGGCTGAGCACCGGCAAATTCTGTTCGATGCACTATCGCGGCCCAGCAGACGCAGTCTGGCGGAGGCACTCGCGAGTATTCCTGATGTGGGCATCGATGCCGATTTTGAGCGGATTCAGGATAGCGGACATACGCATGTATTTGATTGATACGAACGTCATCAGTGAAATCCGCAAAAAAGGACGAGCAAATCCTGGAGTAATTTCTTTTTTTAACAAAACCGGTCCTGATCATCAGTGTTATTTGTCATCAGTAACGATTGGTGAGCTTAGGAGAGGTGTGGAACTGATCCGCCACAGAGGGGATATCCAGCAGGCGCTTTTACTGGAGGGATGGCTCGATATGCTTCTGCAGGATTACAAACAAAAGATACTGGAATTTGACACCGATATTGCGCAGGTCTGGGGTCGGCTACGCGCACCCCATCCCCAAAATCCGCTAGACAAGCAGATCGCCGCCACAGCGCTCGTACACGGTCTGGCAGTGGTTACCCGAAACACGGCAGACTTCGAAGGTACGGGGGTTCAATGTCTGAATCCTTTCGCGAGTTAGTGGTGCTGAACAACCCCACGTTTTATGGCGAGCCCGCGTAACTGTGTGACGCGGAGCCAAGCAAAATTAAGGACTTGTCGCGATCGATTTCCCTTTAAAGGTTTTTGGTCTTGTTTAATCAGCGCTCACCCAGCGCAAAAATCCGAAAATGCAGCGATAGGCATGCCCTTCGGGGCAAGTCAGTTGAGTCAAATTTCCTATTACAATTGCAGTTGCTGAGTCGCCCCTTAAAGGGCTCTGAACACGTTGATCAACCAGGCACTGAGACAAGGTGAATTTATGTGTGCCACACTACTCCGCAATGTATTGCTTACCATCGTCGCTGCCGCAGTACTGCCAGCCTGTGACAGCGGCCCCAAGAACTATGATGACTGCATGCTTCAGGCCTCAAGATCGAGTAAAAATGATCGTCAGTTCCGAAAACTGGCTGAGGAATGCAAAGAAAAATTCCGAAATACAGAGTAAACCCGCGCGCCAGTAAGCGCGTGCAATGCGACAGCGCAGAAAAATATTCAGCATGCACAAACACTACCAACGCTGTTTAAGCAGTCTCGCCATCTCACTTGCGCTTATTGGATCAACCGTCTGCATGGCTGCGGACGGAATACCAGCCTACGGCAAAACAGCGGCCAGCCCCGGCGGCACGGGCAAAACCTTTGCTGGCCGAGAAATTGCGCAAGTGATGAGCTGGCATGGCGCTGCCTGGCTGGAACGCGCCGAGCGCAGCACAGAAGAAAGACCCGATCTTCTACTGCCTTTGCTACCGATACGACCGGGCATGGTCGTCGCTGATATCGGCGCGGGCAGCGGCTACTACAGCCGAAAAATCGCACCACGTCTTGCGCCCGGCGGTCGTGTGATCGCGGTCGATGTGCAGCCCGAGATGATCACGCTGCTCAAGAAACAGATCGCCGAATCAAAAATTCCCAACATCGACACCGTCCTCGCAACCGAGACCGATTGCAAGCTACCGGCAGAGAGTATTGATCTTGCGATTTTTGTCGATGTTTATCATGAGCTGCTCTACCCCATTGAAACCATGGGCTGCGTTAGCCGGGCACTCAAGAGTGGGGGGCAGATCGCGCTGGTAGAATTCCGCGCAGAAGATGCCAGCGTACCGATCAAGGCTCAGCATAAAATGAGCGAGGCACAAATAAAAAAAGAGGCGGCACTGCTGGGTCTGCAGTGGGTCAGGACCGTGTCCTCTCTTCCCTGGCAACACCTCGTTATTCTGAAAAAATAAAAAATTGCAGAACCTCGCTCGACCATCATGAAGAAAATCGCTCTCCTCTGGACATTACTGGTGGCATTTCCCGCAGCCCACGCCGATCACTGTGATGATCTGATCAAGATGGACGGTCTGCTGACCAAGGCAAAAAAATCCTGCCCCTTCTCCTACTATGGCTTTCGCTTCCAGCAAGATTCTCAGATCTGCATGGAAAAAAAGGGCAAGGAAGCGTCGAAAAAATTATTCATGATGGGAGATTCGACCTTCGATGGGCTGAGCAACAAAATGGGTAAAGAGGCGCTCTGTCAAAAACTGTTACAAGATTTTCCGATGACGGTGAAACGATGAGTTCAGCAGGCATGAATAGCCTTACCCATCATTACGCTGACTTATCCGACGTACGGATGCACTACATAACTGCCGGGGAAGGCTACCCGGTAGTGCTGTTGCATGGCTGGCCGCAAACCTGGTACGAGTGGCGCCACATTATCGACAAACTCGCACCGTACTACCGCGTGATCGCACCGGATCTGCGTGGTCTTGGTGATACTTCATGTCCCGCCAGTGGTTACGACAAAAAAACCATCGCACATGATGTATGGGAACTGGTGCACAACGAGCTGACAATTGAAAATTTTTATCTCGTCGGTCACGACTGGGGCGGACCAACCGCCTACGCACTGGCAGCGCATCATCCGGATGCAGTAAAAAAACTGGCCATCATTGATGTCACCATCCCCGGTGATGGCGGACCTGACATCAGTCAGGGCGGCAAGCGCTGGCATCATGCATTCAATCGCACACCAGCATTGCCAGAGGCGCTGGTCACGGGTCGGGAAGCGGTTTACCTGGGCTGGTTTTATCGCACCTTTGCGCACCGCGCCGAAGTAATGACGGATGAAGTGATTGAAGAATTTTTACGCTGCTACCGCAATCCTGAATCGCTGGCAGCAGGGTTCGCTTACTACCGCGCAGTACCGCAGGATATTGCTGATAATGCGGCAATGATTGCGCGTTTCAAACTGCCCATGCCGGTACTGGCACTGGGGGGCGCAGAGAGCTGGGGACGACGCATGGAAGTGATCGAATCCATGCAGAGAGTGGCAGTTGATGTGCGCGGCGGCATGATAGCGAACTGCGGTCACTTCGTGCCGGAAGAGCAGCCTGAGGAACTCGCACTGCGACTGATGGCCTTCTTCAACGAATAATCACCAAGGCAGCCATTCACGTCGTCTGAAAATCGTTGAATAGCAAAGACAGTTCCGCAGACCACGTCAAAAAGCATCAATCAGCGCATGCTGTCCCATCAGGGGCACACTCGCTGACCATCCCAACTCATGCTCGATACGCCAGCGCAGCGCATCGGCTGCCTCCGCTTCGCCGTGAGTGATGAATACCTGTCGCGGTGGCTTCTTGAGTGTCTTGAGCCAGTCCAGAATCTGCGTTGCATCGGCATGGGCGGACATGGATGGCAATGACACAACCTCCGCATTGACGGTGATGTCATCGCCAAAAATCCTCACGGACCGCGCGCCATCGACCAGCTTGGCGCCACGCGTGCCGCCTGCCTGATAGCCAGCGAAAACAATGCTGTTGCGATGGTCCGGTGCCATATGAACCAGATGGTGAAGTACCCGGCCACCCGTTGCCATACCGCTGGCAGAGATGATGATGACCGGATAATTCAGTTGGCCTATGGCACGCGAATCATCGGCGGTGCGACTAATGCGCGCCACCTTGGCCATACCCTCGCATTGCGCAACACTCAGCCGGTGTTGATCGCGATGGTGCTGGTAAATGCGGGTACTTTCAATCGCCATCGGACTGTCGAGAAAGACCGGCATATCGGGAATGCGGCCGGCCTGCTTGAGCTGAAAAATCTCGAACAGCAGGTTTTGTGCGCGACCCACCGCGAAAGCTGGCAGCAGGATACTTCCGCCGCGTGCAGCAGTACGCTTGATGACATCGGCCAGGGCATCCGCGCTGCTCTCATTGGCATGCGCTCGATCACCGTAGGTGGATTCAATCACCAGCGTATCACCGTATTCAATCGGTACCGGTGCACGCATCAGCAGATCATCCGGTCGACCCAGATCACCAGAAAACAGCAGACTGCCTTTGGCCGTGCGAAATTCTGCCGAGCTCGCACCGAGAATATGACCCGCAAGTCGCAGCCGCAGCTTCATGCCCCCGAGCCTGATTGACTCGTCGAAGGGCAGCGGCTTGAAAAACGTCAGCGCATGCAGCGCGTCTTCTTCGGTATACAAGGGCAAGGCCGGATGATGCCGAGATGACTGACGCCGGTTCGCAAAATTCGCATCACCCTCCTGAATGTGTCCACTATCGGGCAAGAGCAACTTGCACAAATCAATGGTTGATGGCGTCGCATAGATCGGGCCACGAAATCCATTGCGAATCAAAAGCGGGATCGCACCGGAGTGATCCAGATGCGCATGCGTGAGTACCACCGCGTCCAATGATGCCGGATCAAAATGAAACGGCTGCCAGTTCAGCAGCCGCAGGTTTTTATAGCCCTGAAACAAACCACAATCCACCAGGATGCGCTGACCATCGTGCTCAATCAGGTACTTTGACCCGGTAACGGTACTGGCGGCACCCAGGAAGGAAAGTTTCATTGAGTCTCCGTCACAAATGCAGGTAGGCCATACCGCCCAGTATCAGACCGATACTGGCCAGACCGAACATGGCGTATTCCATCCAGTCTCTGCGCGTCAGAAGCGCAATCGCTGCCAGCGCAATCGCGACCTGCAGCATTGTGGTCGCCTGCGACCAGCGATGATGCTGATGCATTTGCGCCTCAGACTGGTGATCCCAATCCAGTGATTCTTTCTCCAGCGCCTCGGCCTTGCGCTTGATATCTTCCTTTTCGGTCTGGTAGCGCTCAATCGCGGCGCGATATTTTTCTTTCGCTTCGGGCTGAGTTACCAGAACAGTACTCAGCTCGGCAAGGTTCTGCTTGCTGCTCTTGGCCTGGTAATAATTCCACTGGTTGGACGCCTCGGTTTTCTTGATCGCCGCATTGTTCTTGAACAGCCCGGCATTGGCCTGGGTGTATCCACCCATATAAGAAAAAATGGCGCCGATGGTCGCCAGAACAGCAGTCGCTACCGCGAGACGGGAAGACCCGTTGGTGCCATGCGCGGCATGCTCCATCTCATGGTCATGCGGTCCATGTACATGAAATCCTGAACCTGACATTTTGCCCTCCCCGATCTTGAAAACCGATATTGTAATTGGTCAACAAAACGTCAAAAGAAACCGCGAATCCGGCGCGTCTCGGCCAAAATGGAACTCAAGCTGTCTGGCAAACCGGCAAAGAGAGCAAGACTTAGCAGGTTACAACCCCAAAGTGATATACCTTTATACGCAGACAACGCATTACCGGCAAGCATCATTCATCTCATGACCCCTACCCAGCCCCGTGGCCTTGATGCCGACCTCGCCCGCCAACGGCTGCATCAGGAGGGTCAGAATGAACTCGGCCTGTCGCAGCGCCGCACGCTGCGCGACATCCTGCTCGAAGTCTTGCGCGAGCCCATGTTTTTGCTATTGCTGGGGGCCGGTGCTATCTACTTTGCGATGGGCGATACCCACGAGGCCCTGATACTGCTGGCCTTCGTATTCATCATCGTGGGGATGACCGCATTTCAGGAGCGCCGCACCGACAATGCGCTGGCTGCGCTGCGGGACATGTCGAGCCCACGCGCCCTGGTGATCCGCAGTGGCCAGGCTCAGCGTATAGCCGGACGGGATGTGGTTCGCGAAGATGTGCTGGTACTGGCCGAAGGCGACCGTATTCCTGCCGATGGCCTGCTGATTGACGCGCATGAACTGGCGACCAATGAATCCATGCTCACCGGCGAATCCGAATCGGTGATGAAAAAATCCGGCGACAAGGTGTATGCCGGAACATTGGTGGTCGCGGGTCAGGGTGTCGTTCTGGTCACCGCTACCGCTCATCACACCGAGATGGGCCGTATCGGCAAGTCGCTGGAAAGCATTGCCATCACGCCCTCGCCGCTGCGTGAAGAGATGGGCCGACTCACCCGACGGCTGGCGACCTTCGGTATAGCGCTGTCTTGCGGACTGGTGCTGCTGTTCTGGCTGCTGCGTGGTAGCTGGCTGGATGCACTGCTGGCTGGCATTGCGCTGGCCATGTCCCTGTTACCGCAGGAGTTCGCGGTCATCATGATTATTTTCATGGCGATGGCAGCACGTCGACTGGCCGCGCAACAAGTATTGACGCGCCGTTTGAATTCAATAGAGACACTGGGTGAGACCTCGGTATTGTGCGTGGATAAAACCGGTACCCTGACCGAGAATCGCATGCGCGTCGCCGTACTTTATACGGACCAGCAGGCTATTGATGTCAGCCAGCCTTTATCCGCATCTCTGACTGCGCCTCTGACTGTGCCTCTGACTGCACCGCTGCCCGATACCCACCTCGAACTTCTCGAATACGCCGTGCTGGCCAGCGAGATCTCACCACATGACCCCATGGAGCAGGCATTTCATCACATGGCAGGCGTGCATTTATCAGAGACGAATCGCCTGCACCCGGAATGGCGTCTCGCACGCGAATATGAACTCTCGCCACAGCTATTCGCTATGACGCATTTGTGGCAGTCAGGCTTGGGACTGCACGATATTGTGGCCGCCAAAGGCGCACCGGAAGCGGTCGCAGAGCTGTGCGCGCTCTCCGAGACTTTGCGCGATGAGATCGAAGCACAAGCCGCTGCAATGGCTGATCAGGGACTGCGTGTGTTGGGTGTCGCGAAAGCCGTGCACCTCTGCGGCCGTCCGTGGCCAGAACATCAGCAGGCCTTTGATTTTCAGTGGCTGGGGTTGATTGCGCTGGCAGATCCATTGCGCGAGGAAGTCCCGAATGCTGTCGCGCAATGCCTGCGCGCTGGAATTCGCGTTGTCATGATTACGGGTGACCATCCACGCACCGCGCAAGCGATTGCCCGGCAGGCAGGCATCCATAGCGAGGGCATCATCACTGGCAGTGAAATCGTCAGCCTGAGTCAGGATGAACTTGCAGAACGCGCTGCACGAATCAATGTCTTTGCTCGCATCAGGCCTGCGCAAAAACTGGCACTGGTCGAAGCGCTGAAAGCACAAGGCCATGTGGTTGCGATGACCGGGGATGGCGTGAACGATGCGCCGGCACTCAAGGCAGCCCATATCGGTATCGCAATGGGACAACGCGGTACCGATGTCGCTCGTGAGGCGGCCTCGCTGGTACTGCTCAAGGATGATTTCAATTCCATTGTGCAGGCGATTCGCATGGGCAGACGCACCTTCGCCAATATGCGACAAGCCATGATTTATACGCTGGCAGTGCACATTCCCATCGCTGGTCTGGCCCTGCTACCGGTACTCTTCGGTCTGCCGCTGATACTGGCACCACTCCACATCGCTTTTCTGGAACTGGTGATCGATCCCGCCTGCTCGATTGTGTTTGAAGCCGAAGAGGGCGATGCCGATCTGATGAACCGCCCACCGCGTCAGAGCGACGAGGCGCTACTGTCAGCGCAACATATCTTCCGGGGCCTGGCCTACGGCAGCTTCACAACTGCCGTGATTTTCGGCATTTATGCCTGGCTGTTGTCGCAAGAGACTGCTGCCGCCACCGCAGCCACAGCTGCTTTTGTCATTCTGGTGACGGCCAATGCGGCGCTGATCATGCCGAGTCGCTCGGCGCGAACGGAATGGCAGCGGCTATGGTACCCACTGACGCCCACCTCGCTTTGGGTACTGGGCATTACGTTGCTGGCTCTAGCCGCTATCACCAGCATACCCATGCTGGCTCAGCCATTTCGATTTGCCTCCATGAGTGCGCAGGCGTGGCTGGGTAGCTTTTTGATCGGTCTTTTGCTGCTGCCCTGCTTTCAAGTGATCAAAAAAATCGGCCTGAGCTTCAAATAAGCCGCACACGGACTCACCTTGTCAAACAATCGCCAGCTGAGTCATCTGATCAAAAGGCGGCATGATTGTTTTTTGCATCAGCAGCTCTATCTCCTTCGCAGGCAAAGCGGGTGAAATGATATGCCCTTGTATTTCGTGACAGCCGATTTTTTTTAACAAATCCAGCTGCGCCAATGTCTCCACACCTTCAGCCACCACTTGCATGTCCAGCGCAACCGCCATTGATACAACGGCGCGGTACACAATTTCTCCCTCAGAGCCTTCCGCCAGAGCATGCGTGAAAGCCTGATCGACTTTCAGAACATCGACATCCAGCCTGTGCAATTGCGCCAGCGATGAATAGCCCGCACCAAAATCATCAATCATCAAGCGCACCCCCTGCTTGCGCAAGGCGTCCAGCTCGTTGGAGACCACCACGCTACGATCCACGACGGCCGACTCGGTCACCTCCACTTCGAGCCAATCAACCGGAAGCTGATACTGTTTCACGATTTTTTCAACATAAGCTGCGGTGGTTCCCGAACGAAGCTGGTAGGGCGAAATATTGACAGAGACAGGCACCACCCGCAGACCACGGCGGCGCCAGTCATCAAGCTGCATCGCCACCTTCTGTATTACCGTTTCGCCGATGGAAATAATCAGTCCGGCATCTTCTGCAACATCAATGAAATCAAGCGGATGAACCAGCCCTAGTTCGGGATGATGCCAGCGCAGCAAGGCTTCGAGACTGCACAGATAACCTGTATGTGTCGCCACCCGTGGCTGGTAGTAAACGACAAACTCGTCCTTATCGATCGCTTGCCGCAATGCACGCTCCTTGCTCAGTCTGAGCAGGATCGCATCGGAAAGTTTCGGATGGTAGAAATGATGTCGCGATTTACCCTCGGCTTTCGCTGCATACATCGCGACATCCGCATGCTTCAACAAGGTATTGGCATCTTGACCATCATTGGGATACACGCTGATGCCTATGGATGCGGATACCCGATTGCCAGCGCCAGCGGTGAGGGCGAAAGGCTCACTCAGAATCTGGATGATACTGTCAGCCACTCGAGCGATATCTCGATTACTCCCAATATGTTCAAGCACGACCGTAAACTCATCACCACCCAGCCGAACCACACGATCACTCGCACGTACCGCATGACAAATACGG
This sequence comes from Oxalobacteraceae bacterium, assembly GCA_027490465.1. Taxonomy (GTDB): domain Bacteria; phylum Pseudomonadota; class Gammaproteobacteria; order Burkholderiales; family Burkholderiaceae_D; genus Pernthalerella. The sequence goes on along the minus strand of JAIXXZ010000085.1, from coordinate 5,887 downwards.
TTCGCCGCCTGAGTCAGCAGTTCATCACCAGCCTGATGTCCAAGCGTGTCATTGACTAGCTTGAAATTATCGAGATCGATGAAAAACATGGCGAGACGACTGCCATTGTGCTGCGCCCTTTGCACTGCCTCAGGTAAAAAACCACTGAGCCACCGCCGATTAGGCAGCAGTGTCAATGCATCTTTATTGGCAAGATCGGCCAGCGTTTGCTCATGCGCCTTGAGTTCGGAGATATCTCGCAGAGTCAATGCAATACCGGCACCAGAATGCACAGCACGACGGTAAACCCATTTTGCGTCCAGACCACCCTGAGAGGGCACACGAAATTCATCCTCGTACATGCCTGATTGGAGTGCGCGACGGCATACCTCTATCAAGTCTTCGAGCAGTTTGTGCTGCATAGCTTGGCTAGCGAGTCTGCCAGTTAAATGGGAACGTGTTGAGCCAAGCAATAGTGCAGCGCGATCGTTGCAATCTTCGATATAAAAATCAAGGAGCAAATCATCGTCTGAAAAGACAGGACGGAGCATATAAAAACCTTCATTGGCTGCATCCGTGGCCATACGATAAGTGGACCTTACATTCTCTTCGGCGCGTCGTCTGACTGCCAGTCTTCCCGAGAACCATATACCAACAGCGGCAAAGATGAGAAACAGCACACTGGCCATCGTCGCAGTCAATCGATAATGACGCGCCAGTACCCGATAACCTGCGAGCGCATCTTCCTCCGTCAGCCCCGCCAATGTGACCAGCGGATAATCCTTCAACTTGCGCCAGGCAACATAACGCGCTTTGTCATCTCGAAATTTATCTGCTGATTCAAGTCGAATTCCCTGAGATTCCGAGAACCTGGGATCTTGAAGATAAAAGACATTTTTTTGATTATTTCCGGCATCCATACGGGTTGCCAGAAGGGCGCCGCTAGCTAGACGCGCGCTGATAAAATCATGCTTATTGCGCAAAGGTTCGTCCTGAAACGTCGCGAGAAAATCAGATTGAACAGAGATCACCACCACACCGCCAAAACTACCATCCTGGCGGCTCAGACGCCTGGAAAAATAAATCACCTTATCGTTAATACTTGGTCCCAGATTTTTTGTGGTGATCAGAATATTTCTGCAGCAATCGTTTTTCTGTAACGCGAAATATCCGTCCCTGAAAAAATCATCGCGTTGATTTGGTACACCGGACGCTTTGACCATTTGGCCTTTTGCGTCGAGAATAAAGATGAAAAATTCATCTCTGTCAGGGAAAAGACCCAGTTCTCTGTCGCGCGCAAGATCCAGCAAGTCGGGCATATCCTGCCACCTCGCATGAATGCGCAGAAGAATCTGATTCATTTGCTCAATCAGAAAAGTCAACTGCGTGGCATAGGAATTAGTCAGCGAGATCGCTTGATTCATCGTATACGATCGAACTCGCTCGTCTTCCTGTCGCAGCGATAACTCAGTTGTCACCCACAACAAACTCAGAAGAACCAAGAGACTCACCATCCATGCATAGATGGTCATGGATTCATCTTGTATTCTCCTGAAAAATTTTGCGACATATTGCCCGTACCAAACCAACGCACTCCCCCGATAGCTGCAAGCTGTTGCCTGCCTCAGATTCGAAGCCTTGGATGTAGCAATGGTTCCCCGGGCCGCAGGGCGGAAGCTTTTCAGTTTACCCGACAGATAAGCTGCGAGCCGAAAACATCAATGAAAAGAAAGATAAACGAACGGAAGGGACTGAAGAACCAGGCACTACCGCAGAACCTGATTCACATCAGGAAAGAAGATGACGTGATCAATTTCCATACGTATGCCGATCAGCTCACCGATGGCATGATCATGATGGCTGGGTACCAGTGAAATCAGATGCTGCCCGGTGGGCAAGGCCAGCGTGTAAAGAAACTGTGCACCGCGAAACGCCTTGCTGACGACACGCGCCTTGAGCGGACTATCATCATCATGTTGAATGTCATCCGGCCTTACCAGCATCTCGGCCTGATCGCCGGCTTTCAAGGAAGCATCCGCCAGCTCGCAGGGAAATTTTCCAAGGGTATTGAGTAGATAACCCTGGGCATCAACAACGCTTGAAAGCATCACGCCTTCTCCGATAAATCCCGCCACAAAACGATTGGCAGGTCGATGATACAAATCCATCGCCGTACCCCACTGCTGCAAACGTCCCTCCGCGAGTACCGCAATACGATCAGCCACTGAAAAAGCTTCATACTGATCGTGGGTAACGATGATGGCCGTCGTGCCAGTCTGCTTGAGCAGATCGCGCACTTCAATAGCCAGCCTTTCACGCAATTCGACATCCAGATTGGAGAAAGGCTCGTCCATCAACAAAAGCTCCGGTCGTGGTGCAAGCGCACGGGCCAAAGCCACACGCTGCTGCTGCCCCCCTGAGAGCTCATGCGGCGAGCGATGCGCAAGCTCGGTCATGCCAACCAGCTGCAGCAGCTCGGCGATGCGATGTTGACGCTCTGCCGTGGTCATCGCATGCAAACCAAAACCAACATTGTCCGCGACATTCAGGTGAGGAAATAGCGCATAGTCCTGAAACACCATACCAATCTTGCGACGCTCGGGAGGCACATGAACAGCAAGGCTACTGACCTCACGCTGCATCAGCACGATACGGCCCGATTGCACCGGTTGAAATCCGGCGATGGCACGCAGCACCGTCGTCTTGCCGCAACCCGATGGGCCGAGCAAACTGATGATCTCGCCTCTATTCACATCAATTGACAAATCCTGCACCACACGCTGTGATGCAGAACGCGAGCGATAAGACAGCGTCAGCGCTTCCAGTACCAGCGCCGGGGGGTTTGTATCGCCTCGGTGAGCTCGATTCATTTTTCAGTTTCCCGCACCAGTAAAATCACCGGCAAAATACCTGCTGTAACGATGCACAGGCTCGGCAGTGCTGCTCTCTCCCACATGCCCTCCGAACTCATTTCAAACACGCGAACCGCCAGCGTGTCCCAGCCAAATGGGCGCGTCATGAGCGTGATCGGCATTTCCTTCATCACTTCCACAAATACCAACAGACTCGCACCTAGCCAGCCCGAACGCAGCATGGGCAGGTGCAAACGACGCAGCGTCTGCCAGCGATTCAATCCCAGAATGCGCGCTGCTTGTTCCTGATGCGGTGTAATGCGCTGCATGGCTGCCTGCATGGGTTCAAAGCCCACCGCCATGAAACGCGCAGAGAGTGCGAGAAGCATCACCGTTAGCGTTCCTTTGATGACAGGCGCGGGTATCACACCCCATGATTGCCAGAGCGGCAGCAGCTGCAAGTCGAGCCAGGCAACAGGTACAAACAAACCCACTGACAACAGCATGCCTGGCAATGCATAACCCAGCGTGGACAAACGCACCCATATTTGCGTTAGACGGCCCGGATGCTGGCGCTGTGCGTAAGCCATCCACATGCCCGCGGCCACCACCAGCAAGGCGGCGAGTGTCGCCAGCATCAGCGAATGACCGATGAATCCCCAATAGCGCGTATCCCAATCGCTGGATGCGACTGCGAGCGCCCACTGCAAAAGCTGCAAAACGGGAACAATGAACGCGAAAAGTAAAATCAGTGCACACCCGATGAAGGCCATTGCGGCGACGGCACCTCGCAGCACAATGCGCTCTTGCTGCGATGCGCGCGCCGTAGCTCCGGTGGCGGTATACATGCGCTGCCCGCGTGCGCGCTGCTCCAGCCACACCAGCACAAGGACGGCCATGGCTAGCAATGAAGCCAGCTGCGATGCCGCTGGCAGATTGAAAAGATTCAGCCAGGCTTTGTAAATCGCGGTCGTGAAGGTATCGACATTGAATATCGCAACCGTGCCAAAATCGGCCAGCATCTCCATCAGTGCCAGCGTGATGCCTGCTGCCCACCAGGGGCGCGACATTGGCAACACCACTTTGAAAAAAGCCGTCCTGCGCGACATGCCCAGCGTTTGCGCAGCTTCCATCGCACGTCGTCCCTGCGTCATGAACGCCTGACGTGCCAGCAAGTACACATAGGGATAAAGCACGAGACCAAACACCAGTATCGCGCCTGTGATCGATCGTATGGAGGGCAGCGCCACAGAGAGGCCGAACCACTGCCGCAAAAACGTTTGCACGACACCGCTGTAGTCCAGCAGCCCCACCATGACCGACGCCAGCACATAAGAGGGCAAGGCCAGTGGCAGCACCAACGCCCAAGCAAAAAATCGACGACACGGAAATTCGCACATCGCCGTCAGCCAGGCGAGCGACACGCCCAGCAAGGTGACCACCGTGCCCACACCCAGCGCCATCCACAGCGTGTTTTGCAGCACCGCTGGCAAGACGAAGTCGCGCAGGTGTTCCCAGATCTCGGGCTGCGGCTGCAACCAGCTGCCCATCACCACCGCCAGCGGTACCAGCGTGAGCAGCGAGAGCGCCAGCACCGACCATGCCGGCCTTGAAGCGCTGTGGATCATGAAGTTTTTTATTTGTAGCCGGCGCGGTCCATCAATCGCGTTGCAGCGGACTGCAACTCACCCGCCTTGGACACGTTCAACAGATTTTGTTTGAACGGGCCCCATTGCTTGATGATGGAATTCGGCTTCACTTTGGGATTGGCGGGAAATTCCAGATCTTCATCCACATAAAAATTTTGTGCAGCATCCATGGACAAGTACTCAATCAGCTTTTGTGCACCCGCGACGTTCTTCGCATGACGTGTCACACCAGCGCCCGAGACATTCACATGCGCACCACTGCCATTCTGATTGGCCCAGAACAGCGCCACCGGAAATTGCGGCTCTTTGACCAGCAAGCGTCCGAGGTAATAGGTGTTCACGATGCCCACCTGGCACTGGCCGGCTGCAATGGCTTTCAGCAAAGCTGTGTCATCAGGGAAGACATCGGTCGCCAGATTGGCGACCCAGCTTTTAACGATGGCTTCTGTTTTTGCTTCGCCCAGCTCGTTGATCATCATCGCAATCAGCGACTGGTTATAAACCTTCTTGCTGGTACGCAGACAGAGCTTGCCTTTCCATTTCGGATTGCCGAGATCTTCATAGGTGGACAAATCCGAGGGGCGAACCGACTGCGGGTTGTAGACAATCGTGCGCGCACGAACAGACAAGCCGAACCACTGGTTGCCGGGATCACGCAGATGCGCAGGGATATTCGCGCTCAGTATCGACGACTTCAGCGGCTGCAATTGCCCCTGCTGCGCGGCCAGCCAGAGATTGCCGGCATCCACCGTGATCAGCACATCGGCGGGCGTGCTGGGACCTTCGGCATTGAGTCTCGCGAGCAAGGCACCTTCGTTGGCTGTGAGCAATTTGATTTCCGTGCCGGTTTCCTTGGTGTAGCGGTCCAGCAGAGGCTTGAGCAATTGCTCGTTGCGCGCGGAGTAGACGGTGACGGTATCGGCCCACGCGGAACCGGAAAACGCTGCCAGAGACAGCATCAATGCGCTCAGAAGACGGAGGGATGATTTCATGATGAGCAGCCCAGTAGTAGCAAAAAAGATGGCCCGAATTGTACATCAAATGAGAATTATTCTCAATTAATGCGAGCGGAGCACGATCTCCACACTGAAGCTCATCCCGTCTTTCTCGGTGAAGCATCCGACGATGCAAAAACCCCATCCAGGGATCCGCTATCACCCAGTTTGGGTGAGTCGATATTGCAGTGCGATCAAAGTGGCGCCACCGCTGGAAACTCGACCAACGAGTTGTTTTCTGACTGGTATAATTTCCGCACCGCAACACAACACCTATTCGCAGCAACTTTTGTACTCCACGGGTAGGCAAGCATCCTGGCCACACACTGGCATGACAAGAAAGATGTCGTTAACTGGGGGGCGGTGCATTGTTTTGACACATTCTTAATGAGGCTATGATGAAAAAAAATCT